>CAZXZI010000006.1:0-8538 GCA_964645165.1 uncultured Ectothiorhodospiraceae bacterium | reverse complement strand
CCTGTCTTCCTGTCTTCCTGTCTTCCTGTCTTCCTGTCTTTATCGTCGGTCGTATCTCTTGTTTTTCAGTAGGCTGTAGGGCGTGCTGTAGGGTGGTTAAGACTTTGTTTGCTTGTTATCAACAACAGACTTGATCAGCTCGACTATAATATACCCACGAGCAAGAAGTACAATGCGGAGCGTCGTTGAGCACATTCTTGCCGCGCAGGCTTGGTGCCAAGTACGGAGGGGTTACATGAAGAAAATCACTATTGTGGGTGCCGGGCGTGTGGGTGAATCAACGGCCCAGATTCTGGCCAAGGAAGAGTTGTGCCGTGAGTTGATGTTGATCGATATCCATGAAGGGGAACCGCAGGGGGTTGCTTTGGATATTCAGGAGTCGGCCTCGTTGTTGCGCTTCGATACGCGGGTTAATGGTTCCACGGATCCAGCGGCTATGGCCGGATCAGACATGATTATCGTTACAGCGGGTTTCCCGCGCAAACCTGGCATGTCTCGTTCCGATGTACTTGACGCCAACGTGTCCATTATTGATGACATTCTTGCAAACACACTGCGGCATGCGCCGGATGCCATGTTGCTAGTGGTCTCCAACCCAGTAGATGTATTGACTTGGTATGCCTGGAAAAAGACCGGTTGGTCAAAGCAGCGTATATTTGGTCAGTCTGGGGCTCTGGATACTGCGCGTATGGCCAGTTTCATTGCACTAGAAACGGGTTATTCAATCAAGGATATCTCGGCCTTGGTGCTCGGTGGTCACGGTGACGCTATGGTGCCGTTGCCTCGTTTTACCGATATCGCCGGTATCAATATCGAACATTTCCTGAGCCATAAGGCTATAGAGATGATTGGCGAGCGCACTCGCCGGGGGGGTGCTGAGATCCTCGGGTTAAAAAAGCGCAGCAGTGCCTATGATTCACCGGCCGCAGCCGTCGCTGCAATGGTCGATGCCATAAGTCACAATCGTCGGCGCATTCTGCCTTGTGTAAGCATTCTCGAAGGGGAATACGGTCAGAGTGATATTGCTATGGGAGTGCCGGCCGTGCTGGCAGAAGACGGATTGGAAAAAATCATTCAGCTGAACCTGAATAATGAGGAACAAGCCGACTTTCAACGTTCTGCCGGCAACGTTCGTATGGATACAAACCGGCTTTGTTGAACCTTAAATTGAAGCAGGAGAATGTGTGATGAGTAAGGAAACAGTCACAATCACCGAAGATATCGCTGGCCGGCAAATTAAATTACCCGTGTTGCATCCGGTGCAAGGGCCTCCAGTGCTGGATATCAGCAAGTTATACCGTGAGTTAGGTTATTTCACCTACGACCCGGGATTCTTGGCCACTGCCAGTTGTCGTAGTACTGTTACTTTCATCGATGGAGAGAAGGGAGTCTTGCTTTACCGCGGCTACCCGATTGAACAACTGGCGGAACGCAGCAGCTTCCTCGAGGTGGCTTACTTGTTGCTCTACGGTGAACTACCGACGCAAGAGCGATTGGAAACTTTCACGGGTCATATCAGCCGACACACCATGATCAACGAAAGTTTGAAAGAGTTTTATGACGGCTTTTACCACGATGCCCATCCCATGGCGATTATGGTGGGTGTGGTGGGTTCGTTATCAGCGTTCTATCACGATTCCACCGATATTCACGATCCGGTGCACCGGGAGATTGCTGCGCATCGCATGATCGCCAAGATGCCTACCATCGCTGCAGCTAGCTACAAGCATTCTATTGGCGAACCGATTGTTTATCCTAATAACCAGTTGAGCTATGCGGGCAATCTGCTACACATGATGTTCTCGGTACCCAGTGAGGACTACATGGTAGATCCGGTGGCGGAAAAAGCACTGGATCTAGTTTTCATGTTGCATGCCGATCATGAGCAGAATGCCAGTACCTCAACTGTGCGCTTGGCTGGCAGTTCCGGTGCCAACCCCTTTGCCTGTATTGCCTCCGGGATTGCTGCCCTGTGGGGGCCGGCACATGGCGGTGCCAATGAGGCCGCGTTGAAAATGCTGGAGGAAATTGGCACGGTTGACAACGTGCCTAAATATATTGCCAAAGCTAAAGATAAAAATGATGTTTCCCGGCTAATGGGGTTTGGCCATCGTGTCTATAAAAATTATGACCCGCGGGCACGCGTCATAAGAGCGGCCTGTCACGAGGTATTAGCGAAACTGGGTGACGCCAATGAGCCACTATTCGAGCTAGCGCTGGCGCTTGAAGAGGCGGCGCTCAAAGATGATTATTTTATCGAGCGCAAGCTCTATCCCAACGTCGATTTTTATTCTGGCCTGATTTACAAAGCCTTGGGGATTCCCGCCAATATGTTTACGGTGATGTTTGCTATTGCCCGCACCGTGGGTTGGGTGTCCCAATGGACCGAGATGATAGCTGAACCCGAGCAGCGCATTGGTAGGCCGCGCCAGCTCTATGTCGGCGCGGCGCGCCGTGATTATTTGCCTATGAAGCAGCGGCCGGCTGGTGAGCCAGGCTAGCAGAATATGCTTGTTTAGCCGCCCGTCACCGACATGAAACGCACTACCTGCGAAGGCTTTTCGTTGAATTCATGACGTTCGGGTTTGAGGCTGATGGCGTGTTGAATAGCGACGTGCAGGTCTTTGTCGGAAATGCCCGCACGCAGTAAAGGACGTAACTCAAATTTGTTGTCCTGGCCCAGGCACAAATACAAAGTGCCATCTACCGACAGGCGCACGCGGTTGCAGGTCTCGCAGAAGTGTTGTGAGATCGGCGTGATAAAACCGATGCGCAGGTCCGTGCCGGCCACTTGCAGGTAACGGGCAGGGCCGCCGCCGGGCATCACGCCGGGTATTAACTCAAAACGTTGTTCCAGTTTGGCGCGCACGGTTTGCAGATTCACGTAGTGGTCGACGGCATCACGTCCCGTGGTACCCATGGGCATGGTTTCGATGAAACGCAGGGTAAAATCGTGCTCGATGCAGAAATCCACCATGGCTTCCACTTCGTCTTCGTTAACGTCTTTCATCACCACCATGTTGATCTTGATGGGGGCGAAGCCGGCGGCTTTGGCGGTCATTAAACCGTCGATGACTTTTTGCAGTTTGCCACCGGTGATTTGTTTGAAGCGCGTTGCGTCAAGTGTGTCGAGGCTGATATTGAGCCGACTGACGCCGCCGGTGTACAGCGACTCGGCGTGGCGATCCAGTTGCACCGCGTTACTACTCAGGGAAAGGTCTTCGATGCCGGGCAGCGCGTTGAGACGTGAGGCCAGCGCGGGAATGTTTTTGCGCACCAGTGGTTCGCCACCGGTGATGCGCACCCGACGTGTGCCCAGTGCACCAAAGGCACGGATCACTCGTTCGATTTCATCAAACGTCAGCCAGTGTTCCGGTTCTTCAAAATCCTTGAAACCTTTGGGCAGGCAATAAAAACAGCGCAGGTCGCAACGATCTGTTACGGACAGACGGATGTAATCGATGGAGCGGCCAAAGGGGTCAATAAGACTCATAGGGTTAAAGATACTCGAAAATCAGAGAAAAGATATCAGTGCTGTCTTGTTAACTCCTGAGCCGTCATACCGGCGCAGGCCGGTATCCAGAAAGTTGTTGCACCAAAAGTAGGCGCTCTTAGGCGATCACTGGATTCCGGCCTACGCCGGTATGACGGTGGTAGTGCGATAAGTGGGTAAAATTTCAAGGCAATGCTGCTTCAACTTTTATCTTTCCCCTTTTCCCTTTCCCCTACAATCGTCAGATTGTTTGGTAATACAGGTTCTGCGGATGATTGGCCTGCGCGAAGAAGAACCAGCGCTCGGCAAGCAACCCCACGTATTGCACGGCAAAGGCCAGCACCAGCAGTACCGCCGCGCCATTGCTCAGACCCATACCGAGTAGCAGCAGGGGCAGTGGGAACACCAGTAGCAGGAAGATCCATTTCACGGATTTGAGAAACACCGCGCTCATGCCGTGGAAATATTCGCGGGTATTGAACGAGCCGCCCATGGCTCCCATGGATTTCTGTTGAATGTTGCTGTGACGCACGCCAATGGCGGTGCGCAGGCTGGAGCGATATTTAATGCGCTTGTTACGCATCAGTGATGCGCCTCGTGTCACTAGCGCGGCGAGAGTAAGGATGATCGCCCAAGTGCCAAACAGGCCGGTGACTTCTTCGCTGTACTGCGCGGCGTAGGCGGTGGCTAAGGTAAAGCCGGAGCTCATACCGAACAGAGTGTAGTTTATGGGGGTGAGAGGTGTATGCCATTCCTGCAAAAATTTCAGACAGGCGTAGATCATCCCGGTGCACACGAACAGAGTGAAACACAGCACCACACCGATGATCCCCACCACCAGCGTGAGGTCGGTTTCGGGCAGCGCCGTGGTGCCAAATACCTTTGGGTTCCAGTCGAGGTAGTGCAACAGGCCGTAAATAAACACTATGCCCATGAAGGCCGGTAGGGCGATGACTTCACGCGACAGCCATGAGGTGCGCCACATGGCCGCGGAACGCCAGGCGCGTTCCGGGTGGCCAAGATGGAAAAACGACGCCACCAGTCCTGCTACCAACAGAGCCAATGACAATAGGCTGCCGGTAGCGTAAAAGGCATCGTCCTGTGGCGTCAGCGCGCCCATGTGGCTGAAGGCCTCGGCAGTGGTCAGTGCCAGAAACAGGCCCTGGGCAGCACCGATGAGGGTGGTTAAAAAGATAACCGAGAAAGCAGGGTTCATGTTAACTCCAGTAACTAGTGTCGAGTGGCTAGTGGCCAGGAACAGCTTACTAGCCATATTTACTTTTGCATTAATCTTCCAAGTACCGTGTGTTTCCTAGAAACTCGTTCCTAGTCACTCGGTACTCTTGGTGAGCGGTAACGCTTACCAAGAAGCAGAATCTTCGAGGAACGGCGCATCGGCATCCGTCTTGGGCAGGTGACCATCCTTCTTCAGCGGGTTGTCGATGCGTGTCAGTTCGTCTTCGTGAATCGTGATCTTGGTTTTGCGCCGCGGCAGATAATGGTTGGCCGGTTGCGTGCCCCATTCGGGCATCAGCGGATAACCGCCACCTTCGCAAATGGCTTGAGAGACTACCGACTCGGGATCGTGTACGTCACCAAACAGGCGCGCCGAGGTGGGGCAGGCCAGCACACAGGCGGGTTTGCGTTCGGCTTCGGGCAGCGATTCGTCGTAGATGCGATCCACGCACAGCGTGCACTTCTTCATCACTTTCTGATTTTCATCGATCTCACGCGCACCGTACGGACAGGCCCAGGAACAATACTTGCAGCCGATGCACTTGTCGTAATCCACCAACACGATGCCGTCTTCTTCACGTTTGTAACTGGCGCCGGTGGGGCACACGGGTACGCAGGGCGGATCTTCGCAGTGCAGGCAGCTTTTCGGAAAGTGCACGGTTTCGGTATTGGGGAACGTGCCCACTTCAAAGGTTTGCACGCGGTTGAAAAAGGTCCCCGTGGGATCTTTGTCATAGGGATTATCATCCATCAACGAGCCTGCCGCGCCGGAGGTGTTCCACTGCTTGCAGCTGGTGACACAGGCGTGGCAGCCGACGCAGACGTTTAAATCGATCACTAATGCGAGTTGGGTCATGGTTTAATTTACTCAAATAAAAAGATCTAACACAAGGTTTGTTAAAAAACGAAAACCTTGAAAAATCCGTCATTCCGGCGAAGGCCGGAATCTAGGGATTTCAACGACATTCTGGATTCCGGCCTTCGCCGGAATGACGGAACCTGAATTTTTTCGGGGTTTCCAAAAAAATGTGTCTGCGCCTTTGCGTTGGCTATTCATTTTCTTTTACCGATGTTGAGCTTGGCAGGTTTTTTACCCGCAAAATAACTCAGCCAGGTTTTGCGCTGGCCTTCGCCGGGCACCGGTAACTGGTTTTCAAATTGCGGCGAGGTTTCTTTCGGCTCGTTGGCATCGGCCTTGAATATCCGTACTTGCACATCGTACCAACCGGCTTGCCCGGTGATGGGGTCGGAGTTGGAAATATGCTCACCAGCATCGTGCGCAGGCAGTTCTTCGGAAATTAAATGATTGAGCAGAAAACCTTTTTGTGACTCGTTGGCATTGGGCCCAAGATTCCATGCACCCTTGGCCTTGCCGATGGCATTCCAGGTCCACACGGTGCCGGGCTCCACGGCCTCGGAGTAACGACACATGCAGCGCACCTTGCCCCATTGCGATTCCACCCACATCCAGTCACCATCACCAATGTCGGCGGCGCGTGCGGTTTTGGGATTGACGTGCAAATAGTTGTGCGCGTGAATTTGTCGCAGCCAGGCATTTTGCGAATCCCAACTGTGGTACATGGCCATGGGACGTTGGGTCAGGGCATTGAGCGGATATTTGTGTTTATCCGTCAACTGGCCCTCCAGCGGCTCGTAGAAAAACGGCAATGGATCGAAGTAGGTTTCGATGCGTTTACGCAGATGATCCGGCGGCTGCTTGCCGGCGTACTTGCCCTGCGCACTCAAACGGAACTTCTGTAACACCTCACTGTAAATGTGAATGTTAATAGGATCCGTGTAACGGGTTAGGCGATGGTACTGCGCCCATTCCAGGTAACCCTGATTCCAGTTACGCATATACTGATACGATTTGGGCAGCTCGTGATGAAACACGCAATTGTTCTTTTCGTACATTTCCCACTGCTTGGGATTGGGTTCGCCGCGCATGATCTTCTCACCGCTCTTGCCGCGCCAGCCGGCGAGGAAACCGATGCCGGAGCCGGGCTCGGTCTCGAAGTTGGTGACGAAATCCGGGTAGTCGCGATATTTGCGACTGCCGTCTTTGTTGGTGAAGGCGGGGAAACCGAGGCGCGAGCCTAGCTCAATCAGCACTTCCTGAAAGGGTTTGCACTGACCTTTGGGCGGCAAGACCGGAATGCGCACGGAATCCACCGGGCCGTCGAATTCGGAAATGGGCCGGTCGAGCATGGACATCACGTCGTGACGCTCCAGGTACGTGGTGTCGGGCAGTACCAGGTCGGCAAAGGCGATCATCTCCGACTGGAAGGCGTCGCACACCACGAGGAACGGAATTTTATATTCGCCGCTCTCCTCGTCTTTGTCGTTGAGCATCTTGCGCACTTCGCTGGTATTCATCGTTGAGTTCCACGCCATGTTGGCCATGAAAATCATCAGTGTGTCGATTTTGTACGGGTCGCCACGGTGTGCGTTGGTAATGGCGTTGTGCATCATGCCGTGCACCGACAGCGGGTACTCCCACGAAAAGGCTTTATCCAGCCGTACCGGTTTGCCGTCGTCGTCCACGAATAAATCGTTGGGGTCGGCAGGCCAGCCCAGCGGCATGCCGCCGAGGGGGGTGTTGGGTTTGACGCCGTGCGGACCATTCGGGGTCTTTGGGCAGGGTGGCACCGGGCGCGGGAACGGGGCCTTGTGGCGGAAACCGCCGGGCCGGTCGATGGTGCCTAAAATAGACATGAGGATCGACAGCGCACGGATCGACTGAAAGCCATTGGAATGCGCCGCCAGACCACGCATGGCGTGGAAGGATACTGGGTTGCCGGTGACGGACTCGTGCTCCTTGCCCCAGGTGTCGGTCCAGGCAATGGGCAGCTCGATCTTTTCATCGCGCGCGGTGATACCCATTTCATGCGACAGGCGGCGGATAGTCTCCACTGGGATGCCGGTAATGTCAGACGCCCATTCCGGCGTGTAATCTTTGACGCGATCGACCAGCAACTGGAAGCCGGTTTTTACCGGGGTGCCGTCGTCCAGTTTGAATTCGCCCATCAGGGCCGGTTCGGCATCGGTATGGGTTTGCACCGCCTTGTTGGTATTTTGATCCCACCACAGCTCGTCGTGCGGATGTACCTTGCCATCGTCGAATTCATCGCCGCGCATCAGTAGGCCGAAATCGTCGCTGTCTTCATCGAGATTAACCAGTTGAGCAGCGTTGGAATACTGAATCAAAAACTCACGATCGTAGAGACCTGTCTTGATAATTTCGTGAATCATCGCTAACAGCAGTGCGCCGTCAGTACCAGGTTTGATGGGCACCCACTCGTCGGCGATGGCGGAATAGCCGCTGCGCACCGGGTTGATGGAAATAAACCGCCCGCCGTTGCGTTTGAATTTGGAGAGCTCGACTTTCATCGGGTTGGAGTGATGGTCTTCCGCAGTACCGAACATCAGGAACAGTTTGGAGCGTTCCAGATCCGGGCCGCCGAATTCCCAAAACGAACCACCGATGGTGTAGATCATGCCGGCGGCCATGTTTACCGAACAGAAACCACCGTGGGCGGCGTAATTGGGTGTGCCGAAGTTTTTGGCGAACATGCCGGTAAGAGCCTGCATCTGATCACGACCGGTGAACAGGGCGAATTTTTTCGGGTCGGTCTCGCGAATGTGGCGCAGGCGAGTTTCCAGCATTTCGAAGGCTTCATCCCAGGAAATCACCTCGAAATCCGAGGCACCTCGTTCCGCACCCTCGCGACGTTTCAGCGGCTTGGTAAGTCGGGCCGGCGAGTACTGCTTCATGATGCCGGAACTGCCCTTAACACAAATCACACCCT
>CAZXZI010000005.1:0-49540 GCA_964645165.1 uncultured Ectothiorhodospiraceae bacterium | reverse complement strand
TACCCGGTGATGCTCAAGGCCACCAATGGTGGCGGCGGCCGTGGTATTCGTCGTTGTGAAGATGCCAATGAACTCAATCACAGTTACGATCGGGTGGTCTCCGAGGTGAGCAAAACCTTCGGCAATGCCGAGGTGTTTCTGGAAAAGTGCATCGACAATCCACGCCACATCGAGGTGCAGGTACTGGCAGATCAGCACAAAAAGGTGATTCATCTATTTGAGCGCGATTGCTCCATTCAGCGCCGCCACCAAAAGCTTATTGAAATCGCTCCGTCGCCACAACTCAGCGACGAGCAACGCAAACACGTCTGCAAGCTGGCGGTAACCGCCGCCAAGTCGGTGGGCTACACCAATGCTGGCACCGTGGAGTTTCTGCTGGCCGAGAACGACACCTTTTATTTCATGGAAGTGAACACCCGCCTGCAGGTGGAGCACACTATTACCGAACAGATCACCGGTATCGACATCGTGCAGGAACAGATTCGTATCGCCGCCGGGCTGAAGTTGCGTTACAACCAACGTGACGTGAAACGCCGCGGCTACGCCATGGAATTTCGCATCAACGCTGAAGATCCGCAAAATGATTTCCTGCCCAGTTTTGGTCGAGTGACCCGCTACTTCGCTCCCGGCGGCCCCGGGGTGCGCACCGACGCGGCAATTTACACCGGTTACGAAATTCCCCCCTATTATGATTCCATGTGCGCCAAGCTTATTGTTTGGGCACTGGACTGGGATTTGGTGATCGACCGCGCCAGTCGCGCCTTAAAAGACATCGGCGTTTATGGCGTAAAAACCACCATTCCCTATCAACTGGAAATTTTAAAATCGGCGCACTTCCAATCGGGCAACTTTGATACTTCCTTTGTTGAGTCTCACCCGGAGTTAATCAATTATTCTGTACATCGTTCCTCGCGTCACCTGGCTGCCGCACTGGGTGCGGCCGTGGCGGCGCACATGGGTTTGTGAATCGCGACGACTATTTTTCCACAGAGGATGCAGAATAGATGAATTGCCACAGAGGACGCCGAGAGCACAGAGAGAACACAATCATGCAGCACGGTCTCAAAGGTTTTTCTCTGTGTCCTCTGTGGTAAAAATATACGCTGACTAGCCGCTGCCGGATCAACAACAGGAAAGAGTCATGTCAAAAGTTCACATCACCGATACCATTTTGCGCGATGCACACCAGTCATTGCTGGCCACACGCATGCGCACCGAAGACATGCTGCCCATTTGTGACAAGCTGGATGCCATCGGTTTTTGGTCACTGGAAATGTGGGGCGGCGCCACCTTCGACTCCTGCATTCGTTTTTTGAAAGAAGATCCCTGGGAACGGCTGCGCGTGTTACGCGACGCCCTGCCCAACACGCGTCTGCAAATGCTGTTGCGCGGACAAAACCTGCTAGGTTATCGCCATTACTCCGATGACGTGGTGCGCGCCTTTGTGGAACGCGCAGCCAAAAATGGCATCGATGTGTTTCGTATTTTTGATGCGCTCAATGACGTGCGCAACCTGCAAGTCTCCATCGAAGCGGTGAAAAAAACCGGCAAACATGCGCAGGGGGCTATCAGTTACACCATCAGCCCTGCACACTCCGTTGCGCAGTTTGTGAAGATGGCACTTACGCTACAAAAAATGGGTTGCGACAGCATTGCCATTAAAGACATGGCTGGCCTGTTGACGCCCAGCACCAGCGCCGAGTTGGTCAAGGCATTGGTGAACGCACTGGATGTGCCCGTACATTTACATTCGCACGCCACCGCCGGCCTGGCCAGCATGTGCCAACTCAAGGCGGTTGAAAATGGTTGTCGGCACATCGACACGGCTATTTCATCATTATCGGGTGGCACCAGTCACCCGCCTACTGAAAGTATGGTCGCCGCGTTGCGTGACACCGAATACGACAGCGAACTCGACTTAACTGCTTTGCAGGAAATTGGTTTTTATTTTTATGAAGTCCGCAAAAAATATCACCAGTTTGAAAGTGAATTCACCGGACTGGATACCCGCGTGCAAAACAATCAAGTGCCCGGCGGGATGATTTCCAATCTCTCCAACCAGCTTAAGGAGCAGGGCGCGCTGGAACACATGAATGCTGTATTGGACGAAATTCCCCGGGTACGCGCCGATCTGGGTTTTCCGCCGCTGGTCACCCCTACTTCGCAAATTGTTGGCACCCAGGCACTGCTCAATGTGCTTTCCGACTCACGATACCAAACCATCACCAACGAAGTGAAACTTTATCTTCAAGGCAAGTACGGCAAGCCACCAGCAGACGTTAACGTCAAAGTTCGACAGCAGGCTATTGGCAATGAAGATGTGATCACCTGCCGTCCTGCAGATTTATTGGAACCGGAAATGAACCGTCTGCGCAGTGAAATTGGTGAAATGGCCAAAACGGACGAGGACGTGCTCACCTACGCCATGTTTCCCGACATTGGTCGAGAGTTTTTGGAGCAACGTGCGGACGACGCGCTGGTGCCCGAAGCGCTGGAACCTCAGCCTAGTGCTACGCAAGACTATTGCGTAGCTGCCACTGAGTTTAATGTTGCCCTGCACGGTGAGAATTATCACGTCAAGGTTACCGGTACTGGACACAAAATGCAGGAGAAGCGGGCTTTTTACATCAATGTGGATGGCACGCCAGAAGAAGTGATTGTGGAGTCCCTCGATGCGGTGATCACCAACGGTGAAGGAACACTGCAATCCACTGGAAGCAAGGGCAGCAGCCGTTTAAAAGCCACGGAACCCGGCCATGTCACCACGTCCATGCCCGGCATTATCGTCGAAGTATTGGTTGCCGAAGGTGACCAAGTAACCGCAGGCGACCCCATTCTGGTCACCGAGGCCATGAAAATGGAAACCGAAGTACAGGCTCCCATCGCCGGCACAATAAAAGCGATTCATATCCAAAAAGGCGACAGCGTAAACCCCGATGAAGCGCTAGTTGAAATCGAATAACTCACGCTGAGTTCTAAGGAACCTCTGATTATTCACACGTAAAAAAACCGGCTCTCAAAGTGATAGCCGGTTCCACATGCAATTGACGCTGGCTTAAGCCCTTATGCGCTTTTTTTCGCACGACGTTTTTTCTTACCTTTTTTGGCGGCCTTTTTATCAAAGGCTTTCTGCCATTTCGCTAAGAAAGCTGAAACCGCCTGGGCTTTGGCCTCTTCCATTTTACGTTCGAGCTCGGCCAGTTTCACCGAATCTTTTAACGTCTTTTCTGCTGAGCGAGCTTTAGCCTTTATAGCCGTCAAATTCGCTTTTGCCTTTTTGGAGGTATTTTTTGCAGATACTGCAGCACGTTTGGCAACAGCTGTCTTTTTGCGGTTGGCGGCACGGACTGCCTTGTCAATTTTCTCTGCAGCCGCTTCCAGTGTTTGTTCAGCAACAACGACTTTACCAGCCAGCACTTCAGCTTTAGCTAAAGCGCCATTGACTGCTTTCAGTGTTCTTTCATGAGCCTTGCTTATTGGTTTTGAAGCGGCAACACGCTTAGGGGTGCGTTTGACAGTACGGCGTGCTTTCACTTTTACCTTGCTTTTCTTCTTTTTAACCATGCCATTCTCCTTTTGATAAACCAACCAATTCAGCGCGTAAATACTCAACAACTTTTACACATATTTTGTTCACAAGATCAAGTGTATCTTTTTTTTATTGAATAACAAGTAAAAAGCGTTCTATTATTCTATAAAGAGTGTCTGTCGAGATGCACTATACTTTCTGCATAAGCATCCAACTGATCCATAATTGTCAATTGTTCAGCAGTCAACTCTCCGCTTTTTCTTAAAGAAAGAATGCGTTTTTTATGTTCGTTTAGGCCAATGCCCGTGCCCGGGTTGTCACTGCTTAAACGCGCCAAACGGAATTCTTGCCAGCGACTTTTTTCTGCATCATTTAATGTGTCTGGGAAATTCCGAGCACGATAGCGAAATAACATTTCGGTAAGGCGTTTGTCTTTAAAAGGTAATTCCAATTCCGCTAAATCCTTCGGTGAGATGTTGTGAATTTCGTCCATGCGGGCGCGATCATCATTGGAAAAAAAACCGCCGCTGTAGAGCATGAAATCTGGATCCTTAACCGTCTCAAATGCGGGCGAGCGATAAATTTCCTGTAGTTTTTTTTCGAATGCAGGCTGCATCGACAATTGGTCGAGATGCTGTTGAGCTAGCTCAGGGTCAAGCTGCCAGCGTGTGGCGGCCTCACGAGTGAGCGTATTGCTCGGCACCACCACCGGGCATTTATTTATGTGGATGGTTTTAATCGGCAAGCGGGCGCAAGCTTCTGGCAACTCATTTTGACGGGTAAAAAGGCGTTCTTTTAACTCATTTTCATTGAGTGAAAAAAAGGGTGCCGGGTCAACGCGTAAATCATACACAATGATTTCATTTTTATTCACCGGGTGCTGTGCCAGCGGTGCCACCAAACTGATACAGCCTCGTTCTGCTGGATACATAGATGATACGTGCAGTACCGGAATGGGGTTGAGCACATTTAGCAGCTGAGCCACTGCTTGTTTGGAGCGATGGGTGAAGACGTAATCGTAAAGTTTGGGCTGTTTTTCGCGAATCAATCGCGCCAGGGCGATGGTGGCCAACACATCCGACACCGCATCATGGGCGGCTTCGTGAGCAATGTTATTGGCTGCGGTGAGCTGTTCCAACCGGAAGCTGGTTTTGCCATCGGGATGGGTGGGCCAAATGATACCTTCGGGACGTAGTGCATGGGTCAGCCGCGCCATGTCGATAATATCCCAACGGGAATTACCATTTTGCCATTCGCGTGCGTAAGCATCGTAAAAATTGCGGTACAAGGTAAAACGCGTGACTTCATCATCGAAGCGCAGATTGTTATAGCCCACCACACAGGTATTCGGTTGCGAGAATTCATCATGAATCTGACGAATAAATGCTGCTTCGGGAATACCTTCGCTGAGGGCTTGTTGCGGCGTGATGCCCGTGACCAGGCAAGCTTCCGGGTGCGGTAAGAAATCATCGGCAGGTTTGCAGAAAATGCTCAGCGGCTCACCAATGACATTCAAGGCAAGATCTGTGCGAATTCCGGCAAATTGCACCGGTCGGTCGCGACGCGGATCAGCACCAAAGGTTTCGTAATCGTGCCAGTAGAGACTGGGCCCAGTGAATTGATTTGACGAAAACTGCTTATTTGTCTTTTTTTTCACGATGCCGCCCTCCCGCGTCAACGGAAAAAGCATAACAGTTTTTGTGGGCTCGTTTTCGAAGGAGTAAAAAAGCGGGAAAGAACACGCAGGTATCTACTGCCCTCTGACGATAGCGGTGACTAGTAAGGCGGTGACATTATCGGCGCCGCCGTTATCTAGAGATTTCTGGATCATCAAATCCACTTTCTGGCGCTCATTGAGCTCCAGCTTGAGAATTTCGGCTATTTCATTTGATGACACTTCGCCAGACAAACCATCGCTACACAACAGAATTTGCTGGCCGTGAGGTAAATTGCCCTGCACGCGTCCCACCTCCATTTTGTGCAATTCGGACATGCCGATCGCCTGGGTGATGTAATTGCGCTGCGGATGTACCAGAGCCTCTTCGGGCGTAATGCTGCCTTCATCTACCATGTGTTGCACCAGCGAATGGTCTTTGGTGATTTGTCGCAATTGCTCCCCATTCCACACGTAGGCACGGCTATCGCCCACCCACACCACATCAAAATTGCCATTCTCGAGTTTCAGGGCCACCGCCGTGGAGCCCATGCCAGGTTTGCCCTTGCCATTGTTGGCTGCTTTACGCACGGCGTGGTGTGCCAGTACCAGCGCCTCAGGCATGGGTTTACCGTTACGAATTTCCTGACTCACGCAATCCACCACAATGCGACTGGCAATCTCACCGCCCTCATGACCACCCATACCATCGGCTAATACACAGAAGTTAGAGTCGACGTCCACTTCATAACAATCTTCATTGTGTACGCGCACATTCCCAACGTGGGTGATATGCCCACAATTACTAAATGCCATAATTTGTTTCTCTTTTCTCAATGCTCAAACAACTGATAAGACTTGCTGTTGACAAACACATCGACTAAAACCGAGTCCACTTTACCGGCTTTGGCTTCAAGCTGCAGGATGTCCAAGGCCTGATCCACACCTAAGCTGGTTTTGTAAGGTCGGTCTCCCGCCGTCAGGGCATCAAAAATATCTGCCACTGTCATGATGCGCGACTGCACAGGAATTTCATCTCCGACCAATCCCTGCGGGTAACCCGTGCCATCGAGTTTTTCATGATGGGCATGAGCGATATCAGCAACTGCAGATAACGATGCCGTCCATGGAATATGATTCAAAAAAGCGAAAGTGTGACTCACGTGGGACTGTATTTCCAGACGCTCTTCAGGCGTTAAGCTACCGCGCGCCAATGTCAATGCATCCAGTTCCGGCGCGTTTAACAGCTGCACACTGTCACCGTTGTTTCCGGTAAATACAAAATCTGCCACCGAGCGTAAATCGTCTGTCACTTCATCGTCCAATACCGAAGGTTCATTAGCGTGTTTAACCATTGCCATAAAGCGCTGTAACTGCGCCACCTCCTTGACGAGGTGTTTGTCCATGGTGTTACGATGTTGCTTAAATTTTGCGGGTGACAAATCACCGTGCTGATCGATCAGTTCGCGATATGCCTGTCGCTCCAGGCTAGCGTGTGCGTAAAGAAACCTGGCTTCCAGCAAATCCATTTGTGAGTGGTATAGCTTGCGCGCCTTGATCAGCACGTGTTCGCGCACGCCGACTTTGCCGAAGTCATGTAATAGTGCGGCGTAGCGCAACTCCTGCATTTGATCACGGCTGAAACTGACAGACCTCAACTGTTTGTGCGCAGATTGATCCACCACTGTCGCCAGTCGCTCCGAATATTCCGCAACACGAAAAGAATGACCTGCCGTGGTTGGGTCACGTGCCTCGATGGCGTGTACCGATGCTGTTACAAAACTCTCAAATAAATGACCAATGTCTTCGTACAACACAAAATTTTTCAGTGCGATGGCCACCTGCGCGCCAATACCGGTGAGGATATGCAAGTCTTCTTCGTTAAACGAATGCGTCTGGCTCCTTGTGTCGATTTGTATCAAACCCATCACTTCGTCATCCACAAACAATGGTGCACACATCATGCTACGGATGCCTGCGTCCTGAATGGATTTGTAGCCCTGAAAGCGTTGGTCTTCTGTTGCGTCATTCGACAAAATGCTACGTCGCTGGCTCACGACTTCATCAACAATTGCTTCAGACAAGGCCAGCATTTCGCCTTCTTCGGATGGCTCGCGTGTAGAGGCAGCGGCGGGTTTAAATTCCTGAGATTCTTTGTCACGCAATACCACAAAGGCGCGTTCGGCGGTGGGGAAAATAACAAAAATAAAATCCATAATTTTGGCAAACAGAGCTTCCCTATCGCGTTCGCCACCCAGACCAATGCTCACCTGTGCCATAGCGCGCAAACGGCGCAAATCATCATTCGCAGCAGCAGTCTCACCTTCGTTTACTGCTTCACGCAAGGCTTCGACTACCGCAGGTGCATCCAGCACCACGCTGATCTCCGGATCCGCTAGCTCCACTGGACAAAACATCATGGAAATATCAGCCTGAGATGCGCCCCCATCCGGATTGACGGTGAGTGACAGGTCAAATACTTCTTCATTTAAACCGACTTCGGATTTCCAGGGTGCGGTTGTGCTGTCAGCATTCTCACTAAAACGTGCTTCGGTCTGCGTCAGTGCAGGTCGAAAACGCATGTGCACGCCACCTACTTGCACATTACTGCCTTCGCGCAATACGCAGGGCGCGCCGGCCTCCAAGCGAAAGGTATTTAAGAAAGTCCCATTGGTGGAATGACAATCTTCCAGATAGTAACGGCCCCGCTGGGCAAAAATACGCGCATGTTTTCGACTCACCCGGGCATCGGCCAAATCGATGCCGCCTTTCGCCAGTGGCACTTCTTCGTCATCGCGGCCGATAATGGTTTCTGCGCCTAACGGAAAACGGGTACCCACGAGTGTCCCGTTAAGGACTTCCAGATAGGCTACCGGTGCTACTTGGTTTGATTCGTCACTCATTATCACTGAAGGTACCCAGCCCTCCGCGCAGACGCAAGAGCTGCTCTATGTTTTGCATATTTCGGTCGTTATACTGCTGATGCTGTAAATTAAACCGTAAACGGGTGTTTTTACACAGGCAGCCTGAAGCAACTGACGTATAATGAAACCATCATTTAAACCGAGTTAACGCAAGGGATAGACCGTGGACAACGATATTCTGAAAGTACCCAAAAAGCTGCGCCCCGTCACCCTGTGGGTGCATCCCGAGGGTCGCGTCATTGGTGCAATTTATTTGCGTATCCAAAGCCCAGACCATGCTGGCAGCGAACAGCCACTGGAGGCCCTGAATGCCTGCGAGAGTTTTTTGGTATTCAATCGCGAGGAACCCGCCGAGCTGCGCTTTTACAACATCAAATCAGTGATTCGCCTCGAATATGAGGCGACGGAGGACGATGAAACGGCCGATGTTGACGCCAGCAACAACCCCATGCGTTGCCATTTGCAGTTAATGGATGGCTCCTCCATCGATGGAAGCATTCGGGAATCCCTGCCCCCCACCCACGCGCGTCTGCTGGATTATCTCAACCGAAACAACGAGGCCTTTATTAAGGTCTACATGGACGACGGGTTGATTTATCTCATCAACAAATCCTACATCAATCATGTTCACGTCTCCGATTTAGGCGTGGCGGCGGGGGATGACTAAAATCCTTTCTGTGGTTTTCCAAGTTTCGTTCAACTACTCGACCCCAGGTAGCCTGCGGAGCTACCGGTGAGCCTGCTGTCTGGCTTTCAGGCCAATCGCGCCATCGCCACGCTTCTGGCCGAGGATGCCGGCGCCTCGGCGGAAGGCAAACGTGCCCTGTACAAGCTCAAGCAGATTGGCGAACCGGCCATTCCCAAGCTCATCGCGGCGCTGGAAAATACCCAACACACCGCCACCCTGGAACAACTGTTGGTGGGTTTTGTGCGCAACCGCAGTCTGCCGCTATTTCTTGTTGGGCTGGCCGACGGTGACCAACGCATAGTCGATGGGGTGACCCGCGTGCTCAAACGCGCCCAGGATTTTAACCCCAACGAACTGTTCCCTTATTTCAGCCAAACGGTCGACGAAGAAGAAGTTTCCAAAACCGCGCTGGGGGAAATCCTCACCGCTCACGCCGAGCGCATTAACCCCAACACCCTGCTGGGTCTGCTGGATCAGGTCGACAGCAAGGTTCGACCCATTTTGTACCGTTTGCTGGACGGCCTCGCCAGCGAGGCGCTGGTGCCGGATATTGCCCAGCGGTTGGACAGCAATCAGCCCCTGGTGCGTGCCCACCTGCTGCAATTGCTAGCGCGTTTTGACACCGAGGCCAGTCGTGAAGGCCTGGTAAAAGGCTTGGACGACAACAACAAAGCCGTGCGGCAAACCGCGCTCAATGGTCTGGCATCACAAAATGCCGAGGAAAATGTGGGCGAAATCTGTAGCCTGCTCAGCGACCCCGACCTCACCGTGCAATCGGCCGCCATCGAAACACTGGTGAAAATCCGTTCGCCGCAAACCATCAAGCACCTGATCACTGTGCTGCAGGACGAATCTGAATACGTGCGTCGCGCTGCGGTGGAAGTGCTCAACGAAGTGGGTGACCAAAACGCCGTGAAAGACCTACTCAATGCCCTGCGCGATGTGGACTGGTGGGTGAAGGTGCGTGCTGCCGATGCACTGGGCGCCATTGGCGGCCCCAAGGTATTCGACGCGGTGCTGGCGCTGATCAAGGACAAGGATGAATTCCTGCGCCGCACCGCAGTGGAAATCCTCAACACCAGCAAAGATCCGCGTGCCGTGGATCGCCTTATTGAGGCGCTGCGTGACGAAGACTGGTGGGTACGCGAACGCGCGGTGGATGCCCTCGCCGCCATCGGCGATGCGCGTGCTGTACCGCATCTCGTTGCCATGCTGGAGGAAAACCCCGAGGCCGGCCAGGTGGTGATTCGAGCACTGGCCACACTGGGCGACAAACAGGCCGTAGCTCCCCTGCTCAAGCAGTTGGACAATACCAACAACGCCCTGCGCAAAGAGGCACTAAAGGCGCTGGAAAGTCTCACCGACGATAGCAACACCGCCAAAACGGTACAGGAGGCCGCCACCCAGCTTGTCAACACCCGTAGCGACGACGTGGGCACCGTGGCTAACGAAACCATGCAAAGCCTGGTGATGCGGTTTGGTGATCTCACCGATGGCAGCACCCGCAAGGCTCCAGCCGCACCGCTGGAGGTTTCAGCGGAAGATCAGCCCACTCAAGCCTTCAGCACTGAAGCGGACACCTCGGGGCAGACGCAAACCATGGATGTGGCAGGAATATCCTCGCCAGGCAACGTGGTGACCAGCGAAAGTGATGACGACAGTCCACACCTCGCCAGCATTCTCGATCCTTCTCGCCTGGCGCCCAACACCGTGCTGGCGGATCGTTATCATGTGATTCGCAAGATCGGTGAAGGTGCCTTTGGTGTGGTGTGGCTGGTGGAAGACGTGATGGTGGGCGACCAGTTCATTCTTAAATTTCTCAATCCGCAATTCGCCGCAGATCAGAGCATGATCGAGCGTTTCATGCACGAGCTGCGCTACGCGCGCAAGATCACCCACGAAAATATCATCCGCATATATGATTTGGTCACCATCGACCAGTCTTACGCCATTTCCATGGAATATTTTGAAAGTCACTCCCTGGCCGATGAATTGCGTGATAGCAAAAAACAAAAACAGACCTGTGATGTCCACCGTGGTATGAATCTGGTGTGCAGCATTTGTCGTGGTATGGCACAGGCACAAATCATGGGCGTGGTGCATCGTGACCTGAAACCCGCAAACATCCTGATTAACGACGATGACCTGGTGAAGATCGTCGACTTCGGCCTCGCCGCGGCCGCACGCAAGGCCGACTCTCGGCTCACCAAAAGCGGCATCCTGGTGGGCACGCCCACCTACATGGCACCGGAACAAGTGCGCGGACGTACCATCGACTCGCGCACAGATATTTACACCCTGGGCATCATCCTTTACGAGATGTTTGTGGGGCAGGCACCCTACACCGGAGAGGAGTCCATGGCCATTCTGTTTCAACATGTGGAAGGTAAAGCGACGCCACCCCGCGAGGTCAATCCGGAACTGCCAGAAGCCCTGGAAGCGGTTATCCTTAAGGCCATGGCCGTGGATCCTGAACAACGTTACCAAACCTTCGATGAGTTACGCACAGAGCTGGAAGCCATCGCACAGGAGCACAGCTAATGGCTCGCATCGACGCTTTTTTGAAGCTGGGACGAGAACAAGGCTGCACCGACGTGCACTTCGCCGTGGGCATGCCACCCTTGCTACGCAGCTTGGGCGATTTAATGCCCATCAAGTATCGAGATCTCACCGACCAGGAGTTAGAAAGCCTGGTTTTTGAAATACTGGATTCGCGCCAAAAAGCCGATTTCGACAATGGCCAGGACATTGACTTTGCCTACCAAAGTGACGAGGTGGGTCGATTTCGTGTCAGCCTGTTTCGCAAAGTCACCGGTGTGGGAGCCGCCTTCCGGCTGGTGAATACTGACATTCCCTCACTCAGCGATTTAGGCATGCCGCCGGTCATCGAAAAATTTATTGATGCCCACCAGGGACTGGTGCTGGTCACCGGTGCCACGGGAACCGGTAAATCCACCACCCTCGCCTCCATGCTGGACCTGCTCAATCGTAACCGGCGGCTGAACATCATTACCCTGGAAGACCCCATCGAGCACGTTCACACCAGTCAGAAATCCCTGGTGGTGCAACGCGAAGTCGGCACCCACGTGGATAGTTTCGCCAACGGCCTGCGGGCTGCCCTGCGCGAAGACCCGGACGTAATCCTCGTCGGCGAGCTGCGTGACCCGGAAACCATCATGATGGCCATGACCGCCGCCGAGACCGGCCACCTGGTGCTGGGCACCCTGCACACCACTTCGGCCACCAAAACACTGGATCGCATCATCGACGCCACCCCCACCGAGCAAAAGGCGCAGGCCAGCAACTTTCTTGCCCAGCATTTACAGGGAGTGATCAGCCAAAAACTGGTGAAAACTTTGGATGGCCGTGGACGCAAGGCCATCGTTGAAGTGTTCATCAACACTCCGGCCATTGCCAACCTCATCAACACCGGGAAGATTTTCCAGATTCCCTCTATCCTGCAAACCGGGCGTGACAAAGGCATGCAAACCATGGATCAAGCCCTGCTGGATGCCCTGCAGAACAAAGAGATTGATCCTGATGACGCCTACGTACACGCCACGGATAAACAGCAATTCCAACGTTTTGTCACCGATCCCGATTTGCTGCCGCAGATCGATCTGGCCGTTAATTAAATGCGCGCCCAGCCATGAGTCGCGTCGACGCCTTTCTGGAATTGCTGATTAAACAGGCGGGTTCTGACCTGCACCTGGTATCTGGCAACCCACCGCGCATTCGCCTATTTGGCGAAATTCACCCCGTGAAATACCGTGAGCTGACGGAGAGCGAAACTCAGGATTTGTTATTCGAGATTATGCCCGACCGAGTTAAACAGACCTTTGAAAACCTGGGTGGGGCAGACTTTGGTTACGAAATTCCCGGCCTGTCACGGTTTCGCGTCAACACCTTTCGCCATCTCGGCGGTATCGGCGGCGTGTTCCGTGCCATTCCCAACAAGATCACCGACCTCGATACGCTTAACATGCCGCTGGTGCTCAAAGCCCTGGCTCGCCAGCGTAAGGGGCTGATTCTGGTGGCGGGGCCCACCGGCTCCGGCAAATCCACCACCTTGGCGGCGATGATTGACTTCATTAACACCGAACGCAAAGGGCACATCATCACCATCGAAGACCCGGTGGAACATGTGCACAGCAACAAAGGTTGCCTGATCAGCCAACGCGAAGTGGGTGATCATACTGAAGGCTTTGCCACCGCCCTGCGCTCTGCCCTGCGCGAGGATCCTGACGTGATCCTGGTCGGCGAAATGCGTGATTTGGATACGATTAGCCTCGCTGTCACTGCGGCAGAGATGGGTATCCTGATTTTGGCCACACTACACACCAACGGTGCCGCTGCGGCCATTGACCGGGTTATCAATGTATTTCCCCCGGGTGAGGAACCGTACATTCGCGCCATGTTGTCCACCTCGCTCTGCGGCGTTATCTCCCAGCAATTGGTCAAAACAGCCGATAATCGCGGTAGACTTGCAGCCGTGGAAACTCTGATTAATAATTCAGCTGCATCTAACATTATCCGGGAAGGCAAGACGGAGCAGTTGGAGAACGTTATTCAAGGCGGAGCGCTGCAAGGCATGCAAAGTATCGATACTGCGCTGCGCCGTTTGCTAGACGAAAAAATGATCAGCGGTGAAGAGGCTTACCGAAAGGCCCGACTGAAATCAAACTTTGAACAATACAGAGAACAAGATGAGTCAACCAACCCAACAACACGCAGCAAATTCCAATAATGTCACCGTTCTGCCAGGACTCGATGAGTCACTGCCCGCAGCTCAGGAAAATGCACAGTTTACGAAGGTGCCCATTACCAGCGAAGGCTCTGCTGAACGCAAATTGATCCTCACTCTGGAAGGCAAAATCATTCGTGAGTTTTCGGTAGGCAAACATAATCTGAGCATTGGTCGTAAACATGGCAACGATATTCAATTAAATGACCTGACCTTGAGTGGCCGACATGCGTTGATTTCCAGCATCACCGACTACGTCTTTATCGAAGATCTGGGCAGCACCAATGGCACGCTAGTCAATGGCAACCATGTGAAAAAGGCCGCGCTGGAACACGGTGACGTTATTCAGATTGGCCACCACCAGCTCACTTATCTGTGTGAACCAGAAACTCGATACGAACCTACCATGTTCGTCAAAGCAGAACTGGATCAAACACAATTTATCTATGGCGATGAACTCAATGAAGCGATTCTCACCGGACTTGCGCTAGGTGGCTTGCGCACAGTGACCGGAATGAACTCGAAGTCTGTCATGGAGTTACGCAAGACGTACAACACCATCGGCTTTCAGGGCAAACGCATGGCATTGATCACGCGCGGATCAGAAGGCTATAGCATCACCTCGGTAATTGGCACACGCAGCCGTAGAGCGAGTGATATCCCACGCGTCAATGGCCAAGAGCTGGGCACCGAGCAACGTGCACTGAAGGAAGGTGACATTATCAACATCGCTGGCTTTGAAGTACAGTTTTATTATATGAATTAAGAGGTATGGGTTCTTCACACTCACCAATACCCCACCCCATCAGGATTCACCCCGCAAGGATTTGCATGCATGAACAGTAAACTTATTCTCACCCTTGATGGTGAGATCATTAACGAACACCCGTTAGATGCTGAAACCCTTAGCATCGGCCGTAAGCACGACAATGATATCCAGCTAAACGATCTCACCGTTAGTGGCCGTCACGCTATGATCAGTTGCACACAACCTGACAAAATCTTCGTTGAAGATCTTGGCAGCACCAACGGCACGCTGGTCAACGGTAACCACATAAAAAAAATTGCACTAAAGCACGGTGACATTATTCAAATGGGTCACCATCAATTCACCTTTCTCAGCGAAGGTAGCGCCCAATATGAACCCACCATGTTTATCAAAGCGGAAATGGATGAAACCCAAATGGTTTTACCGGATTGGGAATCCCGTGAAGAAACCATCAAGGGACAACCATTAGCTGGACTGCGCACACTTAACGGCCCACTGGCACGCACGATTATGGAACTGCGAAAACCATTTAGCACTATTGGCTTCCAAGGTCATAAAATGGCACTCATTAGCCGCGGCCTCGACAGCTACACCATCAGCCCCGTGGCCATCACAAAAAGCCGGCGCTCATCCGACCATCCTCTACTCAATGGTGAAGAATTTGGCCCCGCACCCATCACCCTTAAGCCGAAAGATGTCATTAATATTTCAGGATTTGAAGTAGAGTTCTACTTTATCCATTAACCCGAAACACATACCCAGAAAATCAATTTCCCCTCTGAGGTCACTGTCTTCTGATCCACTCCGACTCTCATCGAAAAATTCTATTCTCAGTAGTTTAACAAAAGAATATGCAATAAAACCCAACTAACAACAGTCAATACACTACATAAGACTCAGAAGTTTTCACTGATTTTAATCTCTTAGGACTCTATTTCCCACCACTTTCGACGAATCAACATCGAGCAATGCGAAGCGAACGAATGCCTCTAGACACACCGCCCCTTGGAGCGGAGATGTATATTGAATAAAAGTAGTGTTATCAGACTCAACGCTGTAATGAAAAACAAAAAGAACTCCCACCTCGTCTGATACCTTGAGCTTCATTTCCCCCTTCTGCCCTGCTCAGCAGGCTAATTATTGTGATAAACCCATTAAGTGATTTCCCGCCGCGCAGTTCCGCCCACAATTATTCCGCATAAGGATTATTCCCATCCGGGAAACTTTGTGGTGTTGCTGGAGCCAGCATGTTTGAGGATTGGATAGATGATGCAACCTCAATATTTTGTAATTCTTCCAGTCCTGCAATACTGGCCGAGAGTGAAACAGGTTGTTTTATTTCCTGCTGTAGAAATTGGACCAAATGGGGATAAATAGCCACTGCTTCATCGACCTTGGCATCACTCCCAGGCTGGTATGCACCAACGCTGATCAAATCACGGTGTTGTCGATATAACGAATACCACTGCTTAAACTGACGTATGGCCGTTTGATGCTCTGTAGTGGTGATTTCTGTCATCGCGCGACTAATCGATGCTTCAACGTCAATCGCAGGATAGTGTCCCATATCAGCCAGTTCCCGCGACAAGACAATGTGGCCATCCAGAATCGCTCTCGCCGCATCAGCAATCGGGTCTTGTTGATCATCGCCTTCTGTGAGTACTGTGTAGAAAGCAGTAATTGATCCGCCACCGGAATCGCCATTTCCGGCACGCTCAACTAGTTGTGGAATCTTTGCAAACACCGAAGGTGGATAGCCTTTTGTTGCAGGCGGCTCACCCACGGCCAAGGCCACCTCACGTTGCGCCTGAGCAAAACGCGTTAGCGAATCCATTAGCAATAAAACATTCAGACCTTGGTCACGAAAATATTCAGCAATACGTGTGGCGAGTGACGCACCATGTAATCGTAGTACTGGTGCATCGTCTGCGGGTGAAGCCACAACCACTGCACGCGCCATGCCCTCTTTACCAAGAATATTATCAATAAATTCTTTGACTTCACGGCCACGTTCACCGATGAGACCAACCACAATAACATCGGCACTGGTATATTTTGTCATCATGCCTAACAACACGCTTTTACCAACACCACTGCCAGCAAACAAACCCATACGTTGGCCACGACCAACACATAACAATGCATTAATGGCGCGAATGCCAACATCCAGTTTATCGCTGATTGGGTGACGTGCCATGGGGTTAATCACCCGACTGGTAACAGGAACGCGTTCTGATGTTTGTAATGGACCTTTACCATCCAATGGATTACCAGCGCCATCCAATACTCTACCTAAAAGTTCATTACCCACGGCAACGTCATAAACTTTATCGGTTGGTACTACGCGGGCATTTGGCAGAATCCCGTGCATGCGTTCAGTAGGCATTAAATATAATTTTTCTCCGGAGAACCCGACCACTTCGGCCTCAATATCTTTACCGCCAGGACCTTCCACCAAACATCGTGACCCAACAGGTGCATGACAACCAACTGCCTCGAGTGTTAGCCCCACCATTCTTGTGAGGTGACCTTCAACAATCAGCTTTGGTGGTGTAATTTGCGATTCGGCTTCTTTCAGTTTTTGTTGCCATTGGTGGTTATTGGTGTGAAGTGCATCTAACCGGGATTGAAATGATGATTTTTCCTGCATGATGATTTTGCCTTGGATTATTCTGGCGTAGTGTCTTTATCTGCTTCCCGTTCACCACCGAGTAATTGCGAGGTAATTGCAGCTAAGCGTTTGTCCAGAGTAGCATCGATAAGCGAGGTTTCAGTGAGAATACGACAATCACCCCGGGATAAGCCGGGATCAGCCACCAATACCCAACTACGTTCTGCTTCACTTTTGGTAAAAGTTTCACGCATCACCTGCAGTTCATCAGGATGTAGACAAACTTTTACTTCACGAGAGCCAACAGGTAATACAGCCAAGGCTTCCTGCACAACACCCACGATCTGAGAAGCATCAATGGTTAATTCACGACGTACGAGTTGCCGCGTCATCGCCGCAGATAGGCTCACCAATTGCTGCATTACATCGTTATCTAGCTTCTCAAATGGCTGGGCCAATGACTCCAACAAATCATCAAGTAACTGCCCATTGCGAACAATTTCTGCCCTGCCCGATGCCATGCCTTCATCACGCCCTTTTGCGAAACCGGTCTCATAAGCCTCTTTGTATGCCTGGTTCTGGATACGTTCAATCTGTTCGGCCGTCATCAAGCCTGGAGACCGATCACCTTTTGCATTTGCGACGGCGGCAGAAATATCTTCCACCATCGGCAAGTCCCAGCGCTGATAATCTTCTGTCGATTTCTTGGAGATAATTTTAACCACGATTTATACGTATTCCTCACCACCAGATCCACCCAATGAAATATCACCCGCATCTGCCAGTCGGCGTGCAACGGAAAGAATTTCTTTTTGTGCGCCTTCCACTTCACTAAGCCGTACGGGACCTTTCGCTTCAAGATCATCACGCAGCATTTCTGCAGCACGTTTTGACATGTTTTTAAGAATTTTCTCTTTCAACCCATCGTCAGCCCCTTTAAGCGCCAGCACCAAGGATTCCGAAGAAATTTCCCGAAGGATTGTTTGAATATCACGATCGTCAACCGCATTCAGATTATCAAACACAAACATCAAATCCTGAATACCTTGACCAAGGTCAGCATCAATCTCTTTGACAGCATCCATGATCTCGCCTTCCATCGAACTATCAATGAAATTGAGAATATTTGCCGCAGCCTTCAATCCACCCACACTGGAAGACTTCACATTATTTTTACCCGTAAACTGTTTTTCCATAATATCATTGAGTTCGTTTAATGCCGCAGGCTGAATGCCATCCAATGTCGAAATACGCATCAATACATCAACGCGTACACGATCAGGGAATAATGCCAGCACTTCAGCTGATTGATCCGGTTCCAGATAGGATAAAACTATGGCGATAATCTGGGGATGTTCAAGACGAATAATTTCTGCCACTGCCCGTGAGTCCATCCACTTTAAGGTTTCAAGTCCTTTTGTGTTACCACCTTGTAGAATTCGATCAATCAGGCCTTCGGCTTTGTCATCACCCAGAGCCTTTTTCAATACGCTGCGCACATACTCATCTGTTCCCAATCCAAGTCCAGTTTCTTCCTGCACGGTGCTGCAGAAATCTTTTAATACGGTAGTGACCTGACCACGTGAGACATTATTCAGTTGTGCCATTGCAGCACCTACTGACTGTACCTCTTTCGGTTCCATGTGTTTGAGCACTTCTGAAGCAGCGGCCTCACCCAGGCTCATCAAAAATATTGCAGCACGGTCAATCCCTTTTACTTCGGTATTATCAGCCATCAGTCGCTACCCAATTCTTTACCACTTGCGCCACCAATTTTGGATCCTGTTCAACGGCCTTATTCGCCGTTATCATATTTTGCTCATAACTTCCCGGTGCTGCAATTGCAGGCGCTTCATTTCCAGCCCCCAGACTTATGGTGTCTTCAGCCATACCTTCAGCTCCACCGGCTGACAATGCCTGTTGCGGTGCCATTTCACGTGACTGTGTCGCCAGTGATCGCATGATAGGTTTCAACACGCCGAACATTACGATGAGCACCAACAGTCCACCCAATACCTTCTTCGCAATATCCAGCACCCAGGCTTGCTCCCACAGTGGTACTTCAGGTAATGGCTCAGGTGCCACTGGGACGGTAAATGCAGAGTTCATCACATTAACGGTATCACCACGCTGGGCATTAAATCCGACCGCCTCTTTGATCAGATTACTCAGCCGATCCAACTCTTCCGGCGTTCTCGGCAGGCGCGTAGTATTTCCGCCTTGCACAGTTACTTTATCGTCCACCACCACGGCTACCGATAACCTTTTTAAACGCCCCATGGAGAAACGGGTATGGCTAATGGTTTTATCCAATTCGTAATTTCGGATCTCGCGCCGATGACTACTGCTCGGAGCAGCCGTTGCTTCTGTACCTCCGCCTGCCGCAGTTGCATCGGCGGTTGTTGCAGGGGTAGGAGGCTGATTAGACAATGCACCAGGAATTCCGCCATTCACAGCGCCAGATGATTTTTCCACCGTGGTTTGGTCACTGCGTAAGGCCGGCGTATCAGGGTTAAAGCTTTCCTGGGTTTGCTCATTGGCTGTAAAATCAATGTCAGCAGTGACTTGTGCACGAACTGATTCCGATCCAAGAATAGGCTCCAGCAGACGTTCAATCCGAGCCGTGTAAGCCTCTTCAAATTTACTGATGTATTCAAATTGAGCGCCTGATCGTGCGACCTGTGAATTGGCGGCACCTGAAGTCAGTAAATTTCCCTTCTGATCCACCACGGTGACATTACTGATTTCAAGATCAGGAATACTCGATGACACCATGTGTGCGATCGCCATTACCTGCCCTTTCCCAATACTGCGTCCAGGAAATAAGTCAATCACTACTGAGGCACTGGAGCTTTTTCGGTTACGCACGAACACCGATTGCCGAGGAATGGCCAAATGCACCCGAGCAGTTTTGACATTACTTAAACTCGAGACAGTTCTCGCCAATTCAATTTCTACTGCATGTTGATAACGTGCCTTTTCCATGAATTGTGAAACGCCAAAACTACTTTTTTCTTCCAACGCGTCATATCCTGCGCTCACACCTTTTGGCAAACCCATTGACGCCAGTTTTATGCGGGCATCGTGAATTTTTCCTTTTGGAACCAATACAGCACCACTGCCTTCATCTAGTTTCGCCTCAATGCCACCTTGTCGCAAAGCATCTAGTATCGTACTAACATCCTGTTCTTCCAAAGCGCCATATAAAACACCATAGTTTGGAGTCCATGACCATAGCACTACCGTGACACCGATGGCCACACTGGCAGCGAGCCCTAACATCAACCCAATTTGACGAAAGGCATTGAGACCACTCATTCCTGCGAGACCGGCCGATACTTCCTGGGTATTTACGAGCGCCATTTGTTACCTTCTTTTTATTACAAATTGTATTTGAAATCTAAACAATAATTACTATACTTGCATGGCCATTATTTCTTTATAGGCACTCAACAATTTATTTCTCACTTGTAATGTCGCCTCAAAGGCAATACCTGACTTTTGTTTAGCTATCATGACTTCAGCAAGACTGACATTGGGGTCACCCATAACAAAGGCATCCGCCAATTTTCCAGATTCTTTTGACACCTCATTAACTTTGTTGATGCTATTGGTCAATAGGTTACTAAAATCTTCACCCGCCTCCTTCGTATCTGGCACAGCAGTATTACCTTGTGCCGCGCTAGCCATTGCACGCATTTGGGTAATTAATTGACTGGTATCGATTTCATTCATAAGTTTTCTCCTGTGCATCTACATCATATAAGGACGAATAATTTACACTGTTTCCATACCATAACGACCAGGAACGGACATTCCAATCTCACGCATTCTTGCTAATTTATAACGCAGAGTACGTTGGCTGATCCCAAGTTTTTCAGCGGCGCGCTGGCGATTACCATTATCGGTTCGTAAAACAGCGAGAATTTTATTGTATTCGTGATCTTTCATTTCACTGCCAAGTGTGCGGGATTCATTTTCACTGCTGTCAACGTTATTATTCGTATCTGCCGTGATATTCTCAAACTGAATATCGACCGCATCAATCATGTCACCCTGCCTCAGAATCAAAGAACGTTGAATAACGTTATCCAATTCACGCACATTACCCGGCCATTCGTGTTGTAATAATTTCTCTCGCGCCGACTTGCTTAACACCAAATCCTTTTCAAGGTTGTTTTTAAAATGTTTGTTGATGAGCATATTACTCAGGGGAAGAATATCTTCCCCTCTATCACGCAAGGGTAATATTTGTATGGGAAAGACATTGAGTCGATAAAACAAGTCTTCTCTAAAGCGGCCCTCTTTAACTTCGTTGCGCATATTTCGATTTGACGTTGCCAGAACGCGCACATCGAGCGCCGTTGTTTTTTGTCCGCCAAGCCGTTCCACTTCACGCTCTTGCAATACACGCAATAGTTTCGCTTGAAGAGCTGCATCCATTTCCGATATTTCATCCAATAATAATGTGCCACCCTGTGCCAATTCGAATTTTCCCGGACATGCTTTATATGCGCCTGTAAATGCCCCCTTCTCATAACCGAAAAGCGTTGCTTCTAACATATTTTCTGGAATCGCTGCACAATTAATTGCAACGAATGGTTTGTCCGTACGCTGTGATTGATTATGAATATAATGTGCCAGCACTTCTTTACCGACACCACTTTCGCCCATTAACATAATTGTGGCATCACTATCTGCCACTCGTTTAGCCAGTGCAGCTAGCTCCCGGCTACGCGGGTCTTCTGCAATCATCTCGCAAATATCTGCAACAGGCTCTTTCACATGTTGATTAACCATAGCTACCAACACTTCAGCTTCGAAGGGTTTGCTGAGGTAATCCACTGCACCATCTCGCATAGCTTCCACCGCCATTTGAATTGAGCCATATGCTGTCATCAACATTACTGGCAATTCCTGCCATTGTGATTTTATTTTTTTAAGCAGTTCATGACCATCCATACCAGCCATTTGAATATCTGTAATCACCATGTCGATTGGTTTGCGTTGTAAAACCTCTAGCGCTGACACCCCATCGTTGGCAGTTTCAATTTTATAACCGGCTAGTGACAAAGTATCGCAAAGCGCTGCCCGCAAATCGGCATCATCTTCAACAACAAGAATGGCTGCTTGGCTCATATTGCCTCCTGATAATTTGGTGTATCTGTTTTGTCAGTGTGATTATTTTCGATTAACGCTATCGGCAATTGGACAATGAATTCACTGCCTTCCAGCTTATTCATTTCCAGACGCACATCTCCGCCGTGGGCTCGTGCAACGGCCTGTACTACGGCAAGACCAAGTCCGGTGCCATCATTTCGTGTGGTGAAAAATGGTTTGAATAATTGCTGTTGAATGTTTTGTGGAATACCCGGCCCATTATCGATAACGCATATCTCAATGGTGTCACACACACCGCTGCGAGCATGTATGGTCAGTTTCCCTTGCTTCGCAGTATCTTTGCCCATTGCTTGAATGGCGTTATTGGCAAGGTTCAGTAGAGCACTTCCAAGAATCCGTGGGTTCCCCTGAATTTCCAGTGTGGATGTTTCGCAAATAGCCGTTAATTGAATACCACGTTGCTCACACACGCTGGACACTTGATCTTTTAGTTCGCTGAGAAGCGTTGGAACCGTAACGCGTTCCCTTCCGCTGTAACCAGTGCGGGAGAAAATCAGCATGTCGGAAATCAATGATTCCAACTGACGTAATTGTTGGGTCACTTTATCTGCCAGTTGACTACGACTTTCAGTATCAAGACGGGGGTTTTTCAGTTGCGAGGCAAATAATAAACTTGAGGCCAGTGGTGTGCGGATTTGATGGGCTAGCCCTGCGGCCATTTCACCCATAGCCATCAACCGTTGATGCTGACCAAGGTTGTCCTGCAGCTCACGCGTTTCCGTCACGTCGGTGATCAGCAGCACCTGACCTGGTTGATCGCCAAGCGGACAAGTTGAAATACTCACCCGACGACCATCAGGCAAGGAGATCTCGTGGCCATCATCGGAACGCGGGGAAAATACTCGGGCGATAACGGTGACCCACACTTCACCCAGTTGAATCTCGCCCAGTAGCGCAATGGCGCTGGGATTAAATTCGCTGATTTTTCCTGAACCATCGACCACCACTACGCCAGCCGGCAAGGCTGTCAAAATGGCGCGCAGTAAGGAAACGTTGGCAGTAACTGTGTGTGTTGTTGCGATTGTTGCGGCTGTTGCGTGTAATGAATGCCGGCTGGTGAGCTCACCGTGAAGTTGGGTCACCTGGGCTTCAAGTTGGTGATAGGAAGCCTCAAGCTGAGAAGAGACACTATTAAAGACCTTGAAACTTTTTTCCAGGTTCTGAATTTGTTGCGATGCTGCCATGGTACGCCTTGCCTTTCTGTATAAAACAGTCTGTGTAAATCGGTCGGGTTAAAACCCTTGTTGACCTTTGCCACAGAAATAGCAAGTTACGTGCCTAAATTACGACTTCCTTTATTATCAATGAGTTAGAAACAGTGTTGGTTTTGAGGGTCAAATTTCCGTCGCGGCTTCGCTGCGTTGTAGACCGTATTTGCGCAGTTTCTCCACCAGCGTGGTACGGCGCATCTTAAGTCGTTTGGCCGCATGTGCCACCACACCACCTGCCTCGTCCAGCGCTTGTTTGATCAGTGAACATTCCATGGAGCTGATGTGCTCTTTGAGGTCAATGCCATCTCGCGGTAGGCGGGAGGTTTGAAAATCAGCAGCCGGCATCAAATGTTGCTCAAAATTGATGCCGGGGATTTCTTCATCGCCTGCAGCAACATTAGGGCGGAATTTCGCGGGTAGGTCGGCCACATCCACAATGCCGTAGGGATACATGATCACCATACGTTCTAGCAAATTGGAAAGCTCGCGCACGTTGCCAGGCCAACGGTATTGGCACAGCGCCATCATAGCTGCGGGGGTAAAACGCACGGAGCCACGCTTTTCATTTTCCATGCGGGCGATCAATTCGTTGACCAACAAGGGTACATCATCCATACGGTCGCGCAATGGAGGCATGTCGATGGGGAATACATTGAGACGGTAATACAGATCTTCACGGAAGCTGCCATCTTTGATGAGCTCTTCCAGATTTTGGTGGGTGGCGGCAACAACCCGCACATCAGCTTTCAATTCTTTATTTCCACCCACTCGTTCGAAGGTGCGTTCCTGTAATACGCGCAGCAGTTTGACTTGCATGTTCATGGGCATATCGCCAATTTCGTCGAGAAACAAGGTGCCACCTTCGGCCATTTCAAACCGTCCGCGGCGGGCGCTAATAGCGCCAGTGAAAGCACCTTTTTCGTGACCAAATAACTCGCTTTCCAACAGTTCGCTGGGGATTGCACCACAGTTGATGGGCACGAAAGGCTTGTCACGTCGCGCAGAATGATAATGCAGGTTGCGGGCGACCACTTCCTTACCTGTCCCGGATTCACCAAGAATCAGCACCGTGGCTTCTGAATTGGCCACCTGCTCAATCAGTTTCCGCACCTCAACCACCCCACGGCTGTTGCCTACCAGGCTACGGAACAAATCCAGATTTACGCCACCATTGCTACCGCGCTTGCGACCAAGGCTGAACACCTGCGCGCGCTGCAGCAAGTCAGACAATTCGGAATAGCGTAAAGGAAGGTTGAGCATGGCAAAAGCAGATTGCACCATCTCTTTGCCTAAAGTTGGATCATTGCCTTCCGGCAGTAACAGCACGATGGGGATATGCTCGGATTGACTCTTAATCTTGCTGAACAGCGTGGTAAGGCGCTCCGTAGAGCCGCAATCACCCAGTAAAATGGTCTCGACCTTCTCATTCAACAAGCTCAATACTGTCTCGCTGTCAGTCACCTTTACCGCGCCCTGTGCCACAAACTCCAGGATGGCGGTAAACTTCTGACGCTGTTGATCATTATCTTCGACCAGCAACAGAGTCATTGAATCAGGCATTGTCTCCTCCCAGGAATAAGGCCGTTTGCATCTACTTTACGCGATCATTTCTCCTACTTGGGTGTAAGTTATACACCATATTTTCGATATGTCAAAATATTGTCACGGATAAGCTAATGCAAATTACGTTATAAAACGGCAAGCTAGGAAGATAACTTCGATATTCCTGTAAAGCTTAGGTGCTAATGAGCCGTAAATTATGAATTTTCACTTCTGCGCGCCAAGGCAATGGCGCGGCGATGTTGGCGGAATACGTATTTATCCAGCAAATCTTGCAGCTGTTCTTCCAACGGAGTGAAACTCACGGTGAAGTTTAGTGGTTGCGTATCGACCAGTTGCGCGCAAAGCGTCAGAGGACGGGGAAATTGCGGATCAAGATAGAGTTGAATTTTCAGGAAAGCCACATTTTTTAGTGCTGTGCTAGCATCTTCCGGGATTTGCACATTAAGTCCACGCGCACCTATTTTCACCGCTTTGACAGAGGGTAGTTTGCCCTCCGCAGTCATCATTTCCGTCACTAAGCTCAACAATAAATCCAGGCGGGTTTCGAGGCGTTTAAAATGCTCGTGGCCACTGGTAATTTCAAGCTCATCGTCATCTTGAGAAGGCGACTCATCCCTCAGCAAGAGGTTTTGCAGCAGCTCCTCATTTGCGCGTTGGTATCGGTGTTGTTCGCCCACACTCAGTGGTGTTGGCAATGCTTCCCAACTGATGGGCAAATTGTCATTGAAAGCGATATTGCCTAATAAGGCGTCTTGAAATTCGTTAAGCATGCCTCGCAGGATAAGCGAAGCGACTTGTTCGATGCAACCAATTAGAGAGGAAGGGTCGGCGCGAAAACATCTCTGCGCCCGCAGGAGACTCGCTATCGATTACTTCTGATGAGGAGAGAAAGCTTCGATGGTTTGGTAGGCCGCGCTGGCCTTACCGGAGGTTTTCATTTTAAGTAGCTCATCCTGAATAACGGGCATTTCCGCCTCTGCTAAACTTTTCGTTTGTTCGTCAATGGAAAGAATTTCCTGAGCCAGTTCAACATTTTCGGCAATGCCGTGTGCGAACACCTGGTTTAACAATGGTAAACGAGTCTTTTCCAACTCGGTCAACTTATCCCAATCTCCTGCCTTTGCAAGTGACAGCATTTCCCGCGTGAAGCTAAGCAACTGTTCAAGGTGTGATGATTCCAACGCAGCATTATTCATCGAGCTTAAATCACCCATTCGCCGCGTTTACAGATTTGATACCGTCCCAACCAGACTTGATCTCTTGTAGAAGACTGGTGACCTCGCCCAGCATTTCCGGATTATTTTCCGCATGCGCCGTTATCAATTGCCGCACCATATAGTCGTACAAACCATCCAAATTCGCTGCAACCTCACCACCAGCCTCCATATTCAGTGAGGCCTGTAAGCCATCGACAATAATAGCCGAAGCAACGTTAATCTCACGCCCTTTGGCCAAGACATCTCCCTTTTGCATAAAGCCTTTCGCGTCGCTCACAGCCTCAATAGACCGAGCAAGCAACTTCGAAATCAATTCATGAGGTCCAGCACCCATCACTGCAGCATCGACCTGAACCGTTTGGTAGGCATTAACCGCTGTTTTCATGCTTTCCATTTTTAACTCCACTCATAATGTCACTGATATTCTCTAAGTAAAAGCATCAACCAAGATGTCAATTACGCCTTATACAAAATCATAAAACTATCTACCTGAAGAAGTCGCGCCAGGAAGACCAGCAAGCTGCTGTGATAACGCCGAATTTGTCGCATTCAAACTTGCAACCAATACGTCCAGAGCAGTAAACCGGGCACGCAATCGTGCTTCAGTCCTCGCCAGCCCGCTTTCCATATTGACTTGTCGATCTTCCAGGTCACTGATTCTGCTTGTAAGGGCATTGGTGCGAGCATCAATACTCCCATTAAAATTCAACATCCCTGACAGAACAGTATCAAGTCGTGTTGCATAACCATCGGCGGAAGAAAATAAATCTGAAACATTTTTACTATCTGCTTGTATTGCAGCGTCCAGCTTTGTCTCATCCAAAGCCAATGTTCCATCGGTCTGAAAGGCCACACCAATACTGGAAAGGCTCATAAACGAACCGGTAATTCCCGTTGGAATTTTATTCAGCTCATCCCGAATCTGTGACTGAATTTGACGCGTTATAGAATCGCCTGCCAGTGCGCCTGCTGTTCCTCCATTTTTACCGGTATCTGTTTGCGTTTTTATTTCAGCCTGTAGATCATTGAAAGCCGTAACAAAGGATTCAACAGCCGTTTTTGCACTCGCTGTATCCTGCGTTACAGACACCGTCACTGGAGCAGTTGTTACTCCGGCCAAATCCAGAGTGACTCCCTGAATAACATCGGTCACCGTATTGGATGTCTTAGTGACGGCAATACCATCCACTGTAAAGTTGGCATCTTGCGCACTCACCGTTTGTGCAAAATTTTGTGTTGCCGCAGGATCCTCACTCAGCAAACTCGACAGGGTGGCATCCCCTGAAACAGCAATTCGTATGCTCTCGGCAGCTCCACTGTTAGTGGAACTTAGTACAAGCCGGTAAGGGTTTGTCGCATTACCATCATTAACAATCGTAGCTGTCACCCCTCCATTAGCGGTGTTGATCGCATCACGAATACCTTCCAACGTATTGTTGGTGCTATCGATAGTTACGTTAAATGAAGGATTAGCATTGGCCGTGAATGTTGCGCCGCTATAGGTGCCCGTCACGGAATCAAAGGTACCGCCAGCGATAGTGCCTAAATCAATCGTCAACGTGCTCGATGTGCCCGCGCCAATGGCGGCTGTTTGATCTGCCTGCCCAGCTGCCACAAGTTTTTGTGATTGCGCAAGTTGACTCACATCGACGGAATAATTTCCTGCCACCGAACCACTCGTCCCGGTGGCATTAACCAAAGCGGTATTTGATGAGGTCGCCGCGTTAGCAAGAATACTGGAACCTGATTTCAAACCTGCCAATGCTGACTGGAATGATGAAAGAGAACTTTTAATGGTGCCAAGCCCGGATATCTTGGCATCGAAACTGGTTTTCTGAGCAATGAGTCGATCAAGCGGAATCCGCTCAATTTTCATCAGGCTGTCGACAATACCAGAAAGATTAAGATTTGACCCAACACCTTGGGAAGTGATCGTACCAAAACCAAAAGACGGCATGACTAACTACCTCGACTCAAAAAAATCTATATGACATACGCACAATGCACGATATATGCCACAACAACTATACTTTTTCCGTCAGCATCATCCCACGCTGAGCGTCTTCCAAGGCACGGGCAATGGCCACCATGGCCTCAGAGGGAACCTGGCGAATCAATTCACCCGTTTCTTTGTCCTCAATACGTACAACCTTGATATCAGTACCCTCTGCAACCGTAAATTTCAGGTCACTAAAACGTCCCTGCAAGGTCTCATTGGCTTGTGAAACGAGCACGTTTAATTCTGCCGAATTGGGTTGGGGAGATGTGATTGAAGCTTCAGAGGTTCTCGAACTCACTGCATTCACTATTGCATCCGGCAAGGAATTGCCACTAGTGACGGTACTTACCACCTTCGCTGTGCCTTCTGTTTTCGCACTAAACGAAGTAGGTGTACTAGCTTGAGCAACATTAGCAATATTCATAATTACCTCCTACTTACTGCTACCACAGCCCGGCCATGTTCGCACATGACCAGGCTATGTTACTGCAGACTAAAAATACCTAACCAGGTTATCTCAAGAGAGACAACACGTTCTGCGGAATGGCATTGGCCTGTGCCACCATGGCCGTACCCGCTTGCGCCAGAATCTGGCCACGTGCCAGGTTTGCCGTTTCCATGGCGAAATCTGTATCCATGATCCGGCTACGTTCTGCGGACTTGGTCTCACGCGATGCTTCAAAGCGTTGAACCGTGAACTGAGCCACATTTATCGTGGAACCTAGAGAAGCGCGCTTACCCGCAGTGGTACCCAGTACCGTGGTGATTGCCGTTGCGGCCGCAGCACCATTTGCTGATGTCAGGGCTGAGACAGAGGGCGCGGAAGCCGACGTTATATTACCCAGTTCAGCATGCAATGCAGCATATTCCACATTGATTTTTGAGACCTGCGCTTTACCATTGCTGCCCTGTGCCTGCACTGCCAGCTCATTCATACGTTGCAGGATATCCGTGGCCACACCCAGTCCGGCATCAATATTTTGTGCACCAGAAATGACATCGCCCTCATTACGGATTTTTGCGCCAAAGCCACGGATATCGGACTGCAGGGTCATGCCCACAGCCAGACCTGCCGCATCATCACGTGCACTATTCACGCGCAAACCGGAAGAAAGACGTTCGATAGACGTCGCCAGACTCAGGGAATTCTTGTTCAGATTCCGTTGAGCATTTAAAGACATTACATTGGTGTTAATAATACTAGCAGCCATTGTCGGTGCTCCTATTCTGTAACCCCCTGCCCATGCAATATTTTGCAATCAGGTATAGGGGTTATTCATTTCAGCGGATATATCTCACACAATTGGAGACATTTACCGCTCCCATAACTCATTTATCGGCCTGGCATATGGAAGCTTTAAGGTATCTTTAACTCATTGAACCCATTTACATCATATTGCCAATGACCCAACTTTTTTCTGCCATCACCTGGTCACACACATAACATGACCAGACTAGGTTAGAAAAACTATTACCTATCCCGCCTATCTCAAGAGAGACAACACGTTCTGCGGAATGGCATTGGCCTGTGCCACCATGGCCGTACCCGCTTGCGCCAGAATCTGGCCACGTGCCAGGTTTGCCGTTTCCATGGCGAAATCTGTATCCATGATCCGGCTACGTTCTGCGGACTTGGTCTCACGCGATGCTTCAAAGCGTTGAACCGTGAACTGAGCCACATTTATCGTGGAACCTAGAGAAGCGCGCTTACCCGCAGTGGTACCCAGTACCGTGGTGATTGCCGTTGCGGCCGCAGCACCATTTGCTGATGTCAGGGCTGAGACAGAGGGCGCGGAAGCCGACGTTATATTACCCAGTTCAGCATGCAATGCAGCATATTCCACATTGATTTTTGAGACCTGCGCTTTACCATTGCTGCCCTGTGCCTGCACTGCCAGCTCATTCATACGTTGCAGGATATCCGTGGCCACACCCAGTCCGGCATCAATATTTTGTGCACCAGAAATGACATCGCCCTCATTACGGATTTTTGCGCCAAAGCCACGGATATCGGACTGCAGGGTCATGCCCACAGCCAGACCTGCCGCATCATCACGTGCACTATTCACGCGCAAACCGGAAGAAAGACGTTCGATAGACGTCGCCAGACTCAGGGAATTCTTGTTCAGATTCCGTTGAGCATTTAAAGACATTACATTGGTGTTAATAATACTAGCAGCCATTGTCGGTGCTCCTATATTCTCCCTTACGATGACTGAATTGATTATCAGCCAGATCTAAGGGGGTTTCATATTCAGCGGATATATCTCACATATTTGGAAATATTCACCGCTCCCGGCCATTATGTCGGACCGTTGTCAGAAAGCTTTAGGGTACAGCTGAATAAATTGAGTAATCTGAAAATCTCATGTAAGAACAATATTTTATACATGGCATGCAATTTGCATATTCCTGAAGATAACGACGCATAGAGCCATGAAATCGACACAGGAGAGCGACTTTTGAGCGACGTAAATCAGCCACTGAACATCGACATGGGTGGTGTAATCAGAAACGCCTTTGGCGAACACTCCCTGTTTGGCGTCAATCGAAACCTGTTTCAGGGCACGGATGCCAGCACCGTGTTTCGTAACTATTATGGCGAAACACTGTTTAGTGAAGATACTTTCTACATCATTGCTGGCAGCGATAGTGGTCTGCTCTATCAGTACATTAAGGCACAAGGTGTCCCTCAAGGCAGCCGTTACCTATTTGTGGAGTTATCCCAGGTATTGACGATTCTGCATGACATCGATGACCCTGAGCCGGGGCTGTCGGTCACTGATGAGGAAAACTGGCAAGAGCGCGCCAATGATATGGATTTGATGGACTATGCCATCCAGGAACGACTGGTGTTACGGCGCTCGCTGGGGGTGGTTCATGGTCATTGTAGTGCCTATTCGCCATTCTGGCGCAATATCCAGGAAGCCTATACTACCTTTATTGATAGCCAGCATATTGCCCTCAACGGCCAAGCCTTTACGGTACGCCAGATTGAGAATCTCTCGGAAAACCAGGTGCCAGCTATCTGTTTACGGGAAAGCTTCATCGAAAAAACGGCGGTGGTACTGGCTGGAGGGCCTTCCTTGAGTGAAGTTCTACCCTGGGTGCTACAACATCGTGAGAACCTTTTGGTGATTGCCGTATCACGAATCAGCCATTCTTTACTCGAGGCCGGTATCCAACCCGATATCATTGTCTCCGTCGACCCCTACCCCATCATACTCTATGTCAGCCGGGACATGCTGGAATTCCAGGACGATGCACTACTGGTCAGTGAATACCACCTGAGCTCCAATCTGCTTTCGAGCTGGGGTGGTAAAAAGGCCTATGTGGGGAAACGTTACCCTTGGCTCACCTCCCTGGAACCGGACAATCTGCCACAATCGCCCGGCAGCACCGTCACCAATACAGCTGTCGCTATCGCAATGGAGACAGGCGTCGCACAAATTGTGCTGGGTGGGGTGGATTTTTGTTTCAGCCAGGAAGGCTACACTCACGCCAGCGGCTCAGCCGAACATGCCTTGGGGCCCCGTCCTACGTACGGAAATAAAAGGGTCATGACCAACAGTGGCAAGATGGCGGATAGTCACTATGCTTTCATGGAAAGTGCAAACAGCATGGGACAACAAGCCACCATTGCCGCCGAGCGCGGCTGCTTATTCATCAATCCCGCAGCGGATGCCATGCGTCTGCCGAACGTCGAACATCTCCCCCTGGAAATCATCGAGATCGAACCGCTGGAACGCCCTGCCCAGGAAACTATCACCGCCTGGCTGCCCACAATGGATGCAAACACACGCAGCCACTATTATCAGGAAAATCTCAAGGAAGTAGATCGTGTACTGGAAGAGCTGCGACACCTCAAGGAACACTCTGGCAAGGCACTGAAATACAACAAGGCCTTGTACAATGAGGATGAAGAGGCCATAGCACGCGCCACGGTAAAACTGGATCGCATCGAGAAACAGTTCAAAACGAAGTACGCTGAAACAAACACCTTCATGAACCATTTTGGCATACGTCGCCTGATTCCCATCATCCGTCACAATGAACGGCACAAGGATGACCGAGCGGGAAACAACACACTCTATTTTCAGGCAATGGTGGACACCTCCACCGAGCTTATTGAAATTCTGCAACGCGCCCGTCGCCGCATTCTCTGCCGCCTGGAAGAAGAAATGCCACAACCCGACATGCAGAACTTGTTTGCGCAATGGCGCGAAGATCATCAGTCTGGGCGAGCCATACAGTGGGCGCATCATCATACCGACATCGTTAACCAACTGCCCACAACCTCACAAAAAGAACTACAAGGGTTTAAAGACAGCTTTGCTGACTATGTCGAAAAGTTAGGTCAACTCTATCTCAAAGGCATAGAGAAGGGGCTGAATCTAGATGGCCTAAACGCCAGGGCTCGTGAATCGTTCCAATGCAAAGATACCGATAGCTTGCAGCGTTTATTGGACGGATTGAACAAACACCGTGAGCCAAAACAAGCTGAACTCTATATTCCTCTGGTAGAAGGTTACCTTGCCGAGCTACGCGATGAATCCGAAGTCGCTATTGATGCCTATCAGGCAATTCCTGAAGGACCGGCCCACATCGATGCCCTGATGCGTCTGTTTGCACTACATACTCAGAGCAATAATCTGGCTGCATCAGTAGACATACTAAGGATCCTGTCACAAATCAGCCCAACCTATATCCCCATGTACGCAGACTTACTACAAGCCACCGGTGATGTCGAGACTGCCGTCAACATCTACACTGAATATCTCCTGGAAAACCCCGACGACCTCGACAGCATGATGAAACTGGGCAAGATATTCCACCAGCACGACGAAATGGCTGGCGTTGAATGGACCATGAATTATATCCTCGGCAAAGATCCTGACAACGAAACTGCCAAGGCCATGCTGCGTTCCTTACAGCAACCACAGACAAGCCGCGAATGAACCTCCATAATAAAAAAATACTGATTACCGGCGCGGACGGCTTTATCGGTTCACACCTCACCGAAGAACTCATCCGTCGCGGCCATGATGTACGCGCCTTCGTGTTTTATAACTCATTTGGTCACTGGGGTTGGCTAGACGAGTCGCCCAATGATATCAAAAAGGAATTGGATGTGTTTGCCGGAGATATCCGTGATCCTCACGGTGTGCGAACGGCCATGCAGGGCTGCGACGTGGTGCTGCATCTCGCCGCGCTGATCGGCATTCCCTACTCCTACCACTCTCCCGATACCTATGTGGATACTAATATCAAAGGCACGCTCAACATAGTACAAGCCGCCCGCGATTTGCAGTTAGAAAAAATCGTGCATACGTCGACCAGCGAGGTCTACGGTACTGCTCAATATGTGCCCATCGATGAAAAGCATCCACTGCAAGGTCAATCACCCTACTCTGCCAGCAAGATTGGCGCAGACCAAATTGCCTTATCCTTTTATCGTTCTTTTGAAACTCCGGTGACTATTGCACGTCCCTTCAATACCTTCGGCCCACGCCAGTCAGCTCGAGCGGTGATCCCTACGGTGATCACCCAGATTGCCAATGGCGAACGCACACTCAAACTGGGCGCACTGCATCCCACCCGTGATTTCAACTACGTGCAGGACACAGTGAATGGGTTCATCGCCATGGCCGAATCCGACAACGTGTTGGGTGAAGAAATCAATCTCGGTAGTAACTACGAGATCAGCATCGGCGACACTGTGCAACTCATCGCCGAGGTGATGAATGCGGAGATCACGATTGAAACCGATGAACAACGTCTGCGCCCGGAAAAAAGTGAAGTCGAACGCCTGTGGGCCGACAACAGCACGGCCCTCCAGCTGCTCGACTGGAACCCCAGATTTGCTCAACGCGAAGGGTTCAAAATTGCCCTGGCCGAAACTGCTCAATGGTTTACCGACCCCGCCAATCTGGCACGTTATAAACACAGCATCTACAACATCTGATGGCGCTTACCGACTCCATTCTTGCCATCCTGTATGACCTGCTGCCATCGCAGCGCCCCATCAGCTTGCATGAACCCAGCATCGGCGCCAATGAAAAGGCACTAGTGGCAGACTGCCTGGACAGTGGTTGGGTCTCCTCCGTGGGTCAATACGTGGATCGTTTTGAACAGGACCTGGCGACGTACACGCAAATCCCTCACGCCATCGCCACGGTCAATGGTACGGCGGCGCTGCACACCTGCCTAATACTCGCGGGTGTGCAAACCGGTGACGAGGTATTGCTACCCGCCCTCACCTTCATTGGCAGCGCCAACCCGGTGGTCTATCTAGGCGCCGTACCCCACTTCGTCGACTGCGACACCGATACCCTGGGTGTCGATCCGCAGCAACTGGATGATTACCTACAAGGCATCGCTGAACTGCGCGACGGAATTTGTTATAACCGCAGCACGGGTTGCCCTATCCGCGCGCTGATCGTCGTACACGTGCTCGGCCACCCGGCGCGCATGATGGAACTGAAAGATATTGCGGAACGCTATCAGCTCATGCTCATCGAAGACGCCGCCGAGTCCCTGGGTTCCTGGCGCGATGAACAACACACCGGTAGCTGGGGGCATCTGTCTGCACTGAGTTTCAATGGCAACAAAATCATTACCAGTGGTGGCGGTGGCGCAGTGCTCACCAGTGATCCCGAACTGGCCCAACGAGCCAAGCACCTTACTACTACCGCCAAACTACCCCACCCCTGGGCCTTAGAATACGACGCAGTGGGGTTTAATTACCGCCTGCCCAATATCAATGCCGCACTTGGTTGTGCTCAATTGGAACAACTACCGGAACGTCTAACACAAAAACGCCGGCTGGCCGAGAATTACGCCACCGCGTTTGACGGACTTGACGAAGTGCATCTGCACACAGAGCCCATGGAATGCCAAAGTAATTACTGGCTGAATCTGTTGTTATTACCCAATATCGAAGAACGTGATCGTTTGTTGGCGGCAGCACATGTGGAACAAATTTTATTGCGGCCCTTTTGGACTCCCCTGCACCAGTTACCTATGTTTTCTGATAGCCCACGCATGCCACTACCGCACACTGAAAAATTATTTGAACATGGGGTGTGCTTACCCAGTAGCGCAGCTCTTTCCCAGGAAACAACAACAATAAGTCAATCTAAAAAAGCTAATGATGAAAGTTAATATCTTAGGTATCGGAACCATGGGCAGCCAAGTAGCCAGTCTACTAGCTATTCTTGGATATGAGGTCACCGCCTGGAACCGCACTGATCTGGATACCAAACAAAAAAAATGTCATCGAAATCGCAGAATTCTTGGCAGAATCTTTACCGATAAAGAGGGAGAGATTCATTTCACTGACAGCCTGGAAACCCTCTCCGCTGCGCTAACTATTGAAACACTGGAAGAGAACCTGGATACAAAGAAGAAGGTTGTCAGCCAGCTACCCTATGAACTGTCTGAGCATGGATTTTTTACCAACACATCATCATACCTACCCTCGGAAATACACTCGGACGCTGGGGGGCTTCACTTTTTTAACCCAATACAAATGCTTCGTCTGATTGAATATCTCGCGCCTCCCCATCCCACAAAAGAGGGAGACTGTCTCGTCGCATTACTTGCGAACAACGATTTCACAAAAGTCAACGTGAAACCAAACCGAGGTTACGTGGGTAACTTTCTGCTCTTCGCAGAGATATCCGCTACATTGAAGCTGATCGACAACTACACGTACACCACAGACGCCATTGACCAGATAACGAACAGCATTGGTCGAGAGGCCAGCATATTTTCCATTATCGATCTGATTGGTATCGACACCACCAAGCGGATCCTCGACAATCTGCATGAAGAAGACCCAAGCATTTATGTCTCGCCGCTGTTAAGCGAAGCAATGTCAAAAAATATCTATGGGCGTAAAAATGGCACAAGCATACTTGAGGTCATTAATGGATAAGGACTACACCATTGTTGCTGTCAATGACACGCAAATATTACTCCAGTATCGGACTGCAATACTCGATCTTTTTGCGCTCTGCTTTGGCAACGAAATAGATCCTGACCTGTGGGACTGGGCCTACCAGAAAAATCCTTGCGGGGACGCCTATGTTCAATTGGCTTACAAGGGCGACGAGCTCGTAGGCCACTATGCAATGATTCCTCAATATTACTGTAACCACACGCAGCAACAAACAGTGGCCCTCTCAATGACCACTATGGTACACCCTGGCCATCGTCGTGCAGGCCTGTTCAAAATCCTCGCAGAAGCATGTTATGAGCAGGCAACCAGGGATGGCTTGTTCGCGGTGCTTGGTTTTCCTAACAGTAAATCGACACCCGGATTCAAAAAACGCCTGCAATGGCAATGCAATGACGACTATCAAATCATAAAAACAAAAACCAGCAAGCAAGATAGTGCTGACCAGGTTTACAAAATTACTCTCGATGAATTCTGTGAGCGCTACCAAGCTCACTACAGATATTTCATGCTCGACTTAAATCAAAAAGAGCTGCTATTCTGGCGTCTATCCAAGCCTGACACGGAGTACCTTCTTTTGGAGGGAGAGCAGCGGGCATTATTTATCGTCAAACCTTACGCCGACACGCTGGACGTGGTCTTTGCAAGCACGCCGGTAATTCCCCCAGTTCTGCATGCTTATGCAGAGAAAAAAGGTTTTAGCGCATTGTTAGCTTTTTCGGAAGAATCAGATTCGCAAACAGATAATATCGAAAGTACCCAATACCGTTTTGGCTACCGTGGCTTCCACAATAGTGATATTCGTTTTTCACCCCAACTCATCATGTCTGACGTATTCTAATGACTATAAAGACATTGGCCTTCACGGGAATCCGTTCCGATTACGACTTACTCAGCGGGGTCTTTCGCGAGCTACACAAAGATCCACAATTTGAAATCGGATTGATTGTCAGTGGTGCGCACCTCTCGCCCACCTACGGGCTGAGCGTTAAAAATATCGAAGAGGACAGCATACCCATTGTCGCCCGTATTGAATCTCTCATCGACTCCGATACCAATGCCGGTCGTCTCAAATCGGCCTCCATTCTTCTGCAAGGTTGCTTGCCCAGTCTTGAGGCCTATAAACCCGATTTAATTTTGTACGCAGGTGACCGGGAAGATGTGATGGTCGGTGCACTGGCAGGTGCTTACCTTCGCATACCCACGATCCATTTTTTTGGCGGTGATCATGCCACCGATGCCAATGTGGATAACCTCGTCCGACATGCCGCTTCAAAACTTTCCACCTTTCACTTTGTCAGCCACCCGCAACATGCACAACGACTGCAAAGCATGGGAGAGATTCAGGAACGCATACACATCGTCGGTAACCCGGCACTCGACCGCTTCATCGCTACGCCACTTATCAGCAAGCAGAAAATTCTTGAGTCTTTAGGAAAGCCAGAATGGGAGAACTATGCACTAGTGATCTATCACCCAATTCTTGGCGAAGAGGAAGACGCAGCCCGGCACTTTGAGCAGGTAATGACTGCAATTGCTGCTTCGGGTATTCAGGCAGTCGTCAATTATCCCAACATCGATGCCGGAAGTCGTGAAATAATTGCGGCCATGGAGCACTGGAAGGAGAACGACAATTTTGTTTTCTTCAAAAACCTACCCTCGAAGAAATTTACAAGTCTTATGCGCCACGCTGCGGTGATGATTGGTAATTCCAGTGCCGGCCTGCTTGAAGCCCCCATCATCCCTCTTGCCGCTGTTAATGTCGGCACCCGGCAGCGTGGTCGCCTTGCCGCTGAGAATGTTATTTTCGTCGATCAAAATGAAACCGCCATTCAGCAGGGTATCGCCCAGGCATTGTCAGACGATTTCCAGAAAAAACTTCAGTCGGTGATTTCCCCCTATGGGCAGGGAGACTCCATCGAAAAAATTATCGCCGCCTTGCGGACTCTTCCCATGCATAAACTGCTCGATAAATCAGAGGATCCACTGCCATGAATACAGTACTCGTTGTCGCCCCCCACCCGGATGACGAAACCCTGGGATGTGGTGGCACTTTGTTACGATTGGCCGAGCAAGGCGCTAGCCTGAACTGGCTGATCGTAACCAGCATAACCGATCGATATAGCGATGGACTACGAAAAGAACGCACCGATAGCATCACAAACGTCACGGCTGCTTATGGTTTTGACTCGGTGCATCAACTCGACAAACCCACCGCCGAATTGGACACACTACCCATGAGCGAACTAATTGAAACGATTAGCGCTGTATTCAATACCGTCCAACCCGACTGGATACTTTTACCACACAGTGGTGATGTGCACAGTGATCACCGCGTGGTATTCGATGCCTGCGCCGCTTGCAGCAAGTGGTTTCGTTATCCCTTCATCAAACGAATACTAAGTTACGAAACCCTGTCTGAAACTGACTTTTCGTTGTCGATAAATGAACATATTTTCCAGCCCACTGTGTTTTTTGACATCCACCAACAGCTTGCGCGTAAGTTGGAGATTATGGCGATGTACCCTGGTGAATGTGGTGAGTTTCCTTTTCCGCGCAGCGCCAAGGCACTCACCGCCCAGGCTCATTTACGCGGAGCACAGTCCGGTTATCCATCGGCCGAGGCCTTCATGTTACTAAGAGAGCGTAATGACTAATTGCCCCACCAAGGTATACGTCATCGCCGAGGCCGGTGTGAATCATAACGGCGACCTGCAGCGAGCCTTTGAGATGATCGACGTCGCCGCAGAAGTCGGTGCAGACGCCGTCAAATTTCAAACCTTCAAGCCTGAAGCACTAGCCAGTCGTCATGCGGCTCAAGCGGACTATCAAATTCGCAATGAGGGCAACCCTCACGACAGCCCGGAGTCTCAATTGGCCATGCTGCAACGGCTGGCTCTGCCCTTTAATGATCACCATGCCTTGTTGGCACATTGCAATAAGCGAAATATCGAATTCCTGTCCTCGCCCTTTGATCCGGACAGCGCCCGTTTCCTGATTGAAGAACTGGCTCTACCACAACTCAAGCTCGGCTCCGGCGAGATCACGAATGGCCCGCTACTATTACAACTTGCACAGGCTGGAAAACCGTTGATTCTCTCCACTGGCATGGCAACTTTGGATGAGATCCGTGAAGCCCTGGGGGTGCTTTCTTTTGGATTTATCGATGCCGGCACCGCGCCATCACGTGCCGCATTTCACAGTGCTTTTTCTCATCCGCGCGGACGAGCGCTGCTAAAAGAACGCATCACTCTACTGCATTGTACCAGCGAGTATCCCTGCCCACCGGATCAAGTGAACCTGCGTGCCATGGATATACTGGCTGAAACTTTCGATTTGCCGGTAGGCTATTCTGATCACACCTTGGGTATTCATGTCTCCCTGGCTGCCGTTGCGCGTGGGGCGCAGGTCATCGAGAAACACTTCACTCTGGATCGCCAACTACCGGGACCCGATCACCTGGCTTCGCTGGAACCCACCGAACTGAAAATGATGATCAACGGTATCCGTGACCTATCCCTGGCCCTGGGTTCTTCTGAAAAAAAACCCGGCTCAGCCGAACAGAACAACATGCGAGTGGCTCGTAAAAGCCTGATCGCCGCTCGAGCAATTCAGAGTGGAGAATATTTTACGGTCGACAATGTCACCATTAAACGTCCCGGCACTGGCCTCTCGCCAATGGACTACTGGGAGACGCTGGGACAAACTGCGCGACAAAATTATGACGCTGATGAGATTATTCAGTGAATAAGCCATTGATCCTAATTGGGGGTGGTGGTCATGCCACGGTGTTAGCCGAACTAGCGAATGATTTACAACTGCCGATGCTGGGCTTCACTGAGGCGCAGGCACATGACCGTCATTCATTGTTAACCGGGCTAGATTTTCTCGGTGATGACAGCGTAATTTTCTCGTCGCATAAACCCGATGAAATCAGGCTCATTAATGGCCTCGGCTCTACGGGTAAAATCAAACGACGGGAAACACTTTTTAGTCACTTCACCGCTGAAGGCTACGGTTTTACTGACCTCATCCACCCCACGAGCTATCTCAGCCCCTCACTATCTCACGGCCAGGGGCTGCAAGCTCTTGCCGGGGCCATCATCAATACCGGGGCACGGTTGGGTGACAATGTACTCATCAATAGTCGAGCACTGGTCGAACACCATTGCGTCATCGGTAGTCATTCCCACATCGCCAGCGGCGCAGTGCTTTGCGGTACTTGCCAGATTGGTGAGTCGGTACATATCGGAGCGGGCGCGGTGATCAATCAAGGGATTACTATCGGTGATGGCGCAATTATTGCATCTGGTGCTGTAGTTATCGCGGATGTTCCAGATGGTAGTTTGATGGCAGGAGTACCCGCGCAGCAAAAATAATTAATAGCCGCGATTTAGGAGCAATAGTCATGAGTGATTTTTTAAAAGGCAATTTCACCACCGAAAAGGACGTGGTTGACACCAACACCGCAGGAGAGAGTCTCGAACAGCGTTTCGAGAAAGCGGCGCTAAAAAAACTCGGCGGCAGCATTGCCTTTGTGGCAAAAAAAGAAGTGCTTTGGGGTGATGAAGACAAATCTCCAAACAAATAAGGATCGCTTTTTTGCGATCTGCTTCGTAACTATCAAACGGTAAAAACAAAACCATGAGCACCCTGCCCAACGCATCGATGACATCAGAAATGGATCACGTCCCTGACTCCAATTCACTTGGGATGCAGTTAGTCGCGCAAATGTCAGACATTACCCGTGACCGCATTCAGGCACTTGCATTAGAAAATGCACGTAACAATCTTAGTAAAATTCAAGAAGGTGTAAGCCTAAAGGCATTGCGTGAAGAGACCGCAGGAACGGGTGACAAGGCCATCGTCATTGCTGCAGGACCTAGCCTGAAACGCAAACAGGTCGCAGAACAAATTATTGACTCCGATTTTCAAGGTGCCATTATCGCCACCGAAAGCTCGATGCTTTACTGCTTACGACAAGGCATCATTCCTGATTTAGTCGTGACAGTCGACCCACATCCCAAACGTATTGTTCGCTGGTTTGGCGACCCTGATTTGACCGAAGCTGACTTACGCACCGATGATTATTTCGAACGTCAGGATCTCGATACCAGCTTTTCGGAGGCGCTACGCACTAACGATGAGATTCTCGAATTACTGAATAAATATGGTCAGCAGATAAAAATTGCGGTGTCCTCATCGTCAGCGAATACCGTTGTCACCCGAGCCCACCAATCAGGGATGCAAGTCTATTGGTGGAACCCCATGTACGACGACCCCGACCAGGAAAACAGTGTCACTCGCGCGCTGCAAATTGAGAACCACCTGCCCTGCATGAATGCCGGTGGCAATGTGGGCTCAGCCGCTTGGATGATGGCTAATGCAGTTTTGAATAAACAACGTATTGCTGTCACGGGAATGGATTTCGGCTACTACGCTGAAACCCCTTATCGCAACACACAATATTATTACGAGGCGCTGGCGCTGGTGGGTGAAGAACGACTAGATGAATTATATATGCATGTCCTCAACCCATACCTGGAACAATGGTTTTATACCGATCCGGCATATATGTGGTATCGCGAATGTTTTTTGCAGATGGCTGCTTATGCAGATAGCCAAACCTTTAATTGCACAGAAGGTGGCATTTTGTTTGGTGGCGACATTACTTTCACAGACTTATCCACATTTCTTTCAGCCTGATATTTTAAAGATTACGTCGAATCTATAACGACAATCGAGTAAGCATAATCCCGAAGCCAATAATGGAATCATCATGGCCAAAGTTCTTTTTATAAATCCTGTCGTCCGGGAAGAAGATGACCCCCGACATGTGCCGTATGGTATTGCACTGCTTGCCGCTATCGCAATGAGGGATGGACATCAAGTTCAGGTTTATGATGAAAATGCCTGGAGAAAAGGACCCGAAGTTCTCGAACAAGTATTCAATGCCGACGATTGGGATATCATTGCACTTGGCGGTATTACAACGGCTTACGGTTCAATTAAATCCGTTGTCCAACATGCACGTAAGACACGTCCAGACACATTGATCGTATTGGGCGGCGGAGTGCTTACATCCTTACCACGAGAAATGATGGGTTTCTTACCGGAGGTAAATATAGGTGTTATCGGTGAGGCATTTATTACTTTCCCGGAAATCCTCTCCAAGGTCGATAAAGGCCACTGCGATTGGGAAACTATTAACGGTACAATTACACGCGATGAAGATGGAGAATTAAATATCTCCGGGCAACGGGCACTACTCGAAGACCTTGACGAACTACCCTACCCAGCCTGGGACCTATTTCCACTCGAAGAAGTTTATTTTCCAAATAGTCAAGTACTGTTCTCGGAAGAAGGAATGCTCGCACAAAGGCGATTGGATATTAATGCCAGCTTTGGATGTTCATTAATTTGTCGTTATTGCTATCATCTCGGCATCGCTGGTGATATGCGTTATGAAACGGATAACAATAATAAAATTCAAATCGAATTTGATAAGCCTGGAAATTACAGTCGTACCATCCGTTATCACAGCCCTGAATATGTTGTCGGTTTGATCAAACATGCCTACGAAAAATATGATCTGGACTTTGTTAGCTTTCTCGACGAAAATCTAATGACCATGGATCAATACTCCAAACGTACCTGGCTTAGTGAAATTTGTCGGCTTTGGAAAGAAAATGGTCTGCAGCCTACTTGCATCCGCAATAACGTAGAACATGATGAACACTGCAAAGGTGTACATTGGTCTGGCACTAGCCATGCGACTTTATGTAATAAGGAAACCCTAACTGTTATGCGTGATGCAGGATGTTCGCATCTAATTTACGGCTACGAATCATTTTCACCCCATGTGATGAAAACCATTGGGAAAGGCGCCACACCAAAAACCAATATACGCAGCTTTTTCTGGACACTAGAATCTGGAATTCGTCCCATCCCTAACCAGATAATTGGATTCCCCAATGAAGATTTCAAAGCAATTTATGAAAATATGGAAGCCTGGAAGAAACTCGGAATCGTTGTGAAACCATTTTTTGCCACCCCCTACCCTGGCTCCGAATGGTTTACTGTCTATAGGGAATGGATTGAGGAGCAGTATGATGGAAACCTGGAAAAATACATTCTAGATCTTGGTGATGCAACAAGAATTACCGCGGTTATTTCACACAACTTCAATGCCGTAGAGTTATTGGGTTTACGTGACTTAATGATGAGCTTTGATTACAAACGCATTCAGGAATATGAACAATACTGGCGTAAGAATCATAATATTTCTGAGGGTGGACCTTCTACAACATTTCAAGATCCCATTAAAATTAATGCCAAAAACGCTACCACCAATAGTCTACTAAACGAAGTGGCAAAATCCCACTAGTACATATGGACGCCAGTAACCTACTTATCGTTATCCTTGCCCGTGGTGGGTCAAAAGGCTTGCCGGGAAAGAATGCCAAAATTCTTGATGGACAACCATTATTAAAATGGACGAATGATGCAATCGCCCTTTCAGGTCTAATAAATTATCAATGCGTGTTAAGTACGGACAGTGAAGAAATAGCCGCGATTGGCGAAGGCATTGGCCTCGACGTCCCATTTATTCGGCCTGATGAGTTAGCCACGGATTCTGCAAATGCAATTGATGCCGTTAATCATGCAACAGACTGGTTAATGGCTAAACGTAATTTTTACCCTGAGCACCTGATGTTGCTACAACCCACATCGCCTTTTCGCTCACCACAAGTTATCTATGAAGCCTTCTCACTTCAAGAAGAGAATGATGGTGATGCCGTCATCGGAGTTAAACCAATACATCGCGCATTAGGCACGTTATTTTTTTCCGACGAAAAAGATAATTTATCACCACTCGAACGACAAGAAAACATTATCAGCCGAAGACAAGATGTACGGTCTCTTTATACTCCCAATGGCGCCATGTATCTCATTAAGCAAGAGACATTAAATAGAGAGAACACGTTTTTTCCTAAGAAGAGCAAAGCCATTGTCATGGACCAAATACAGAGTCACGATATCGACGACTCAACAGATTGGGCGATAGCAAGCGCATATGCCTCATCAGGACTTACTTGGCGCAGCCAAACGTTAGAAGTAATTAAATAATAATGGAAAATCAAACTACATCTATTAATGACTGGAAGAAAGCCGCCGTTAAATCTAACGTCAATATGAAAAACGTACTAATGGCAATATCCGAAGGTAATATGCAAATTGCTCTCGTTGTTGATGACGAATGTCATCTAACAGGTACAGTCACCGATGGCGACATTAGGCGTGCCTTACTGCGTGGCGATGGGCTCAACACCCCCATTAACTCATTAATGAATGACAACCCAATCACCGGCCTGTTGGATGAAGATGAATTCTTGTGGCAACGCACTATGCAACGCCATACTTTACGACATTTGCCATTACTCGATTCAAATGGTTGCGTGGTTGGACTTGCCCGTTTTGAACCCCCCAAAGAACCAAAACGTGACAATCCAGTAATTTTAATGGCCGGGGGATTAGGCACACGCCTACATCCTTTAACCCAGTCACAGCCAAAACCACTTTTAGAAGTAGGTTCTAAACCCATTCTTGAAACTATCATCGAAAACTTTGCCGACCATGGTTTCCATAACATCTATCTTTGCATCAACTACAAGGGAGAGATGATTAAAAAATATTTTAGTGATGGTAGCCGCTGGAATGTTGAAATAAAATATATTGAGGAGAAAAAACGTATGGGCACAGCAGGCGCCCTTAGCATGCTACCAAACAAACCTGACGCGCCTTTTTTTGTGATGAATAGCGACCTACTGACAAAAGTTGATTTCGTACGTTTACTGCACTTTCATCAAAAGCAGTCTGCTAGCGCAACTATGTGTACTCGCGAATATACTCATCAAATTCCATACGGTGTAATTAATTTGGAAGGACACGACGTAGTCAGCATGGTGGAAAAACCAACCCAGAGATTTAGCGTCAATGCTGGAATTTACGTGCTCGAACCCGAAACACTTGAAGATATACCTGCAGATATATTTTTTGACATGCCAAGCTTGATTAATACTCTACTCGACAACAAAAAATCAGTGGCCAGCTTTCCCATCCATGAATATTGGATAGACATTGGCCGCATGCAGGAGTTTAAACAAGCACACGAAGATTACAGCACGCAATTCACGGACAACTAAATTTCCAATTATTCGTAGCGCAAGGCATCCACCGGCTTTAGACTAGCTGCCCGATGCGCTGGATAGTAACCTGAGACCATGCCCACTGCGATAGACACTATCACAGCTAAGATTGCTGTAACCCAAGAAATGCCTAAGTCATATCCACTAAGATAGCTGATACCAAAACCGGCGAAAATTCCCAAAATCATACCAAGGACACCACCAATAATACTGATTACCGTTGCTTCCATCAGAAACTGTAACAATATGTCTCGACGATAAGCACCCAAGGCCTTACGAATGCCTATCTCACGCGTACGTTCCACCACAGAGGTACTCATAATATTCATAATACCCATACCGCCAACCAACAATGAAATCAATGCCGCCACCAAACCAATAAACGATATTTTCCTCAGCAAATCTTCAGCCGTTGAAATCCAGCCATCCATACTTTCTGCAACGTATTCATAACGAAAGTTGTGGCGACGCTTAAGCAATTCGGTTAACTCATCCAGCGCATCTTTCGTCACCGAAACACTGAGCGCTTCTGCCTGCAATGTATGTATCTCTTTTGAACCTAATTGCTGCTGATATAATGTATACGGAATCAACACACGTTGGTTCACATCATAATCATCAGTACCCAGTTGCGATAAAATACTTCTATCCTTAAAATCTAAAATACCAACCACCGTCAAGCGAACATCACCCCAACGTAGCACTCTCTTAATCGGGTTACTGTGGGAACCAAATAACTCGTCACGCACCTTGGTGCCAATTATTGCTACTGGTTTTCGGCGTTGAATATCCTCCGGCCGCAAGCCTCGCCCCAAACCGAGTTTATCATTATTAATATCCATGTAGTGAACACCAACCCCTTCGAGATTGGTTTTGGTGAACTTCCCTTTAGATCGCATCGGCACACCATCTTGATCGCTGTATACTACTGGCGTCACGTGTTTAATGGATTGGCAGCATGATTGCATAAATTTCAGATCATCATTATCTATTCCACTTCCCTCTCGTGCACTACGAAATGGATTATCATCTTCCCATTTTCGGTAGATCCATAAAGTTTCCAAGCCGTAAGTATCGAGCTCCTGATAGACATATTTTTTTACACCCTGACTTACTGTTCCGACGACTGTAACGGCACAAATACCAATCATAATTCCTAATACACTAAGTATTGTGCGTAACCTATTTTCCTTGAGTGATGAAATGGCTTGCAGAAGAACGTCGTGAAAAATGCTGACATGCAGTGCATTCATGCCACTTTGCCATCAACTATCTTGCCATCACGCACACGAATAATACGTTGGGCAAATGCTGCTATTTCATCTTCATGCGTTACCATCACGATGGTCTTTCCACTGGCTTGTAACTGCTGGAATAAAAGCATGATTTCATTGCTGGCCTGAGAATCTAATGCGCCAGTTGGCTCATCGGCAATAATAATTTTCGGATCATTAACGATAGCTCGCGCGATGGCGACTCGTTGCTGTTGACCTCCAGAAAGATGGGCAGGGATATGGTTAGCCCTATCTGCAAGGCCAACAATATTTAAGGCTGCTAATGCCCGTTTCTGTCGGACGAATGGTGACACTCCGGCGTACACCATGGGCAGTTCAACATTATGCTCAGCATCAATGCGTGGTATGAGATTGAAGGATTGAAAAACAAAACCGAGCCAGCGATTACGAATAGTGGCGAGGTCATCCTCATTGGCAGTTTGGATGATTTTATTGCCCAGCTTATATTGGCCACGGTCTGCTGTATCCAGGCAACCAAGAATATTTAATAAGGTGGATTTACCGGAACCGGATGGCCCCATAATGGCGACAAACTCACCTTCCCCAATACTGACGGAAACGTCCCGTAATACGGGTACCGGCAGACTACCACGCTGGTAGGTTTTACTAACGTTTTGCAGTTGGATCATTGGTGATCAAAACGGGATTGCCACACAAAAGCTATTCTTTATCCCGTCGAGGATGCACCCGGTCACCGTCATGCAAAACCATTCCTTTGGACAAAATCACCATTTCACCCGCATTGAGGCCTTGTTTGATTTCCGCCATGGCAAAATCTTCAATACCTGTTTCTACTGTTTTCATACGCACATGTCCATTATCAAGCACTGCTACCATGGTTTGTCCATCTCGACTAATTAATGCTTCAAAAGGAACTTTAAGGGTATTTGGGTTCCATGCGGTGCGAATATCGGCATCAACCTGCTGGCCATAACGGAACACCGGTGCATCACTACCGAGGCTAATGTATACCTTCACGGAATTCGAATTCCGCTTGCTGCCTGCCGCCGCACCCATACGTACTACAGACTCCTGCCATTCCAACCCTGGGAAGGCATCGCTGGATGCCATCACAACCTGACCAACGTCTATCGCAACACTGTCTGCCGCATCAACACGTACTTCGATTTCACGTTGCGTTTCATCCACCAGGGTAAACAATGTTTCTGAAGGGCCAACCCACTGGCCAATCTCGGCATAGCGCGCCGTAACCGTTCCATCAAATGCAGCCGTAATTTTTTGATTGTCAAAGTCCAAGGTTGCGCTACGCACTTCCTCCACAACAATTCCAGCCTTGGTGCGTGCTGTGCGCAAATCTACCTCGGCATCTTCCACGAAATGGCGCGCAACTGCGCCTTTTGCATGTGCCTTGCGTAACCGTTTCAAAGTGCGCTGCGCTATGTTGATATCGTCACGTGCCGCCTTTAAATTGGCTTTCGCCCGATTCAACCGACTCAATAATTCACGATCATCAATTTTTGCCAGGATCTGTCCCTTTTTGACCTTGTCACCTTCTTTAACGAGGATCTCTACCAGCCGCCCGGCTCGGGCAGAACTCACGTTTACTCGCTGTTTGCTCACCACTCGACCTGGTACCGTGATCGACTGGAATATTTCACCTGATTCCACAAAAATCGTATCGACTGGCTGCCCCTGATTAAAATACATATTCCATGCCGTGAGTAAAACGGTCAGGGCAACACCGATTCCCAATACCCGTTTAAATAAACTACGCACGCCCACTAACTCAACCAGCGAATGCGCCATGTTGAGGACGTTAAAATTACTGAGCAAGCCAGATCGCTGATTTGCGATTAAAGGGTATTGTTCGATTTCATGCAGAATATTTTTGTGCTGTGCTTGGCTCTCTGCTTTATGCTCATCGCGCACTTCCGGTTCAATAATCACCGCTTCTTTTACGTTATTTGCTGCACCAGCCACGGGGGCTGGCTGCTCTGGAGGAGGCGTTGTAGCCTTAGGGGCCGTTGCTGTGGATTCCTTTTCCATCGCTCGTGAAATAGATGACTCATCTGCTTTCGGCGAATCCGTCGCTGACCGTTTATCACTGACTGGCGTAGCCGATACCGTGGATTCCGCTGCGGACCCTGCTCCCTTAATTACAGGAACATTCGGTTTCTTTTTAGCGCCAGGTTTCTTCTGTTGAGGCTTTTGTTGCGACTTCTGTTGTGTCTGAGCGGCTTGTTCTGATTCATGCAGCGGGTGTTGAGCGGGATGTAGTGGCACTACCGTGGCGTCACTGGAACGACGATCCATTTTACGTGATTTGGCTTCTGCCACGGCTTCTGCCACTCTGGGCTCAGCCTTTTTGTGATCCGTCAGCAGACGTCGAATGTGTTCGTCTAATTCCTCTGCATCCACCGGTTTTTTCATCACCTGATTCGCACCGGCGTCATACACTTTTACCAACGCCTCTGCATCTGTAGCGCCAGTAATGACAATGATGGGCATTTTAGAAATCTTCGGATGACCGCTTTGCCGCAGGGTGCGAATCAAATCGTCGCCATCCATGCCCGTGGAGGATACCTTTAAATCCGTGAGCAATAGATCGTAGTCTTCCTGTATCAGCGCCACAAACGCCGGTTCGGCCGATGCAAAATGATCAACCTGATAGCCAAAAGGCTTCAGCAAACGCTTCACCACGTACGCCGATGTACGACTATCATCCACATAACACAGGCGAGCTATCGCAGGCATATTCTCTGTACCTGGCATTCCCGTGTTAACCTCATCCCTGGAACCCGTCTCACTCATATCTTGCCACCCTAAAACGTCACACCCAAAAACCCAGAAGTAAACCACTCCCTAATGCTCTCATGCATTAGCTTATGATACCGAGTTAATTATCTGTTTTATATGATAACTTGGCAAAGCTGGAAATACTAAACTCCCTTTTCCAGCCACCTCCCCTTGCAGCAACACTACCACCTCCCCTTGCAGCAACACTATATGTCTCAAGTCTGGCCAT
>CAZXZI010000004.1:0-50215 GCA_964645165.1 uncultured Ectothiorhodospiraceae bacterium | reverse complement strand
CTGCCTGCGATTTCGCATCACCCTGCACTGTTTCATTTTTTCTCGGCGACTTTGCGTGATCCAACAGAATTTGTAGCGTACCCAGATCCGGATTCAAAAACCGCAGCGCAAGTCCATCGCCTTTTTGACGCACGACCCGTGCCGAAAAATTTAATGTTTTTGAATGCCCAGCCACCGTGCACTCAATACTCACCTGATCGTTCTTTAGCGGAGAGCATAGCTGCGCCACCCTGGCGTCTTCGTCGGCGCGCTCAAACGCCAGATACATGCCACCGAGACAGAAATCCCGCACCACACAATCCCGCGCCACCGCACCCTGTGAATTTATACGCGCCGGCAAGTTCACCGGATATCGCTCGTAGGCACGCCGCTCCCGACCATTCGTCGAGGTCGTGGCCTCAGTTTCCGTACCGTTAGGAAGGATCTCTTTTTCGTTGCTCGTTTTCATTTATCTTCAATAAACTCAACCGATTAATCATTTTTCCAAAATGCTGGCAAAATTCTGGACATCTCCCCCTATTAGCGGCATAGCCTTTGTAAACTTTGGCCTTCCTGACACGGCAGGCATTGTGAAAGCCACCAGTCAAGAAAATCGCCAATAACATCAGAGTTTGTTAATATGCCTCTCTGTGTCCGTCTGGGGAGAGGGACACATTCTCACTAATGGGGAATTTATTATGAGCATCGATAAAATTGTTTTAGCCTTTGCCGGCATCGTTGTCCTGACCAGCCTGGTGCTGTCGCAGGTGCATTCCGTCAACTGGTTGTGGCTGGCGGCCTTTGTGGGCGCCAATATGTTGCAGGCGGCTTTCACGGGTTTTTGCCCGCTGGCGATGATTCTCAAAGCGGTCGGCGCCAAACCGGGGCAAGCTTTTAGCTAAGGCTTTTGCCGCGCAAAAGAAAACGCCGTCACCTTGGTCGGGTGACGGCGTTTTCCTTTACAACGCCAAATTTTTTGTGCCCGAGCCCGGACTCAGTCGAAATCTCCGTGCTGTAAAAAATGACACACCGCCCTGGCCACCTCCCGGGAAAACAACAGGCCCGCATGGCTAGAGTGAAAAACCGCATAGGCCTTCATGCCTGATAACCTAGTTTCAGCCAACGACACTGCACCGTCATTGGCACCAGACAAACCACCCAGCATTCGCCCTGCCCCCAAACCCGCGCTCCCGGCAATCACCCCCAATTCCCGTCGGGCATCCCAGCCAGGCACATCACCACGCAGACCGTGTCGGAAACTCTGCCCCAACAGCACTTTGCCAAAGGGGTTGCTCCCCATGCGCCGCGCCACCTGGCTGCCCGCATGCGGGGTACCCAGAGTTACCACCCGTCCCGGCCGTTGCTGGGGGAAGTCATGAAAAAACACGCGCAACAGCAAACCACCCAGACTGTGGGCTACAAAGTGCACCACTGGGGCATCCAGTTTCTGCACAAAGCGTTGAATTCGCAGGGCATTGTGGGAAAGATCACAGCGGACGCTGGGATAAGAAAATTGTACCGGTCGAAAGCCACAATCGCGCAAACGCCGAGCCAGTAACGACATCTCCAGACCCGGCATCCAGATGCCGTGCACAAGAACGACGATTGGCGATTCGGACACGAACGAGGTTTCGTTTTAACGGGCTGTTTAAGGCGAGACGTCCAGCATGCGGTTGAGCGCCAGCAGTGCCTGCTCGGCCTCGGACTTAGGTACGGTAATCTGATTGATCACCCGACCTTCCACCAGATTTTCCAAAATCCACAACAGGCTCGATGGCCCGATGCGATACATGGTCGAGCACATGCACGCCGTGTCGGACATGAAATGCACATTTTTGCCTTCGTGTTTGTATTGCTCGTGCAGCCGGTTGACCATGTTTAATTCCGTGCCCACCAGCCAGCGGGTACCCGGCTCAGAATCACGAATGGTGTCGATGATGTATTCGGTGGAACCCACGTAATCAGATTTCTGACACACCTCAAATGATGCTTCGGGGTGGGAAATAACCTTCGTTTCCGGGTGTTTCTGTTTGAACCCGTCGATGTATTCGGGCTTGAATAGCTGGTGCACCGAGCAAAAACCCTTCCACAAAATAATCCTGGCCTTTTTGATCTGCTCCGGGGTCAACCCGCCTAACGGCAAATCAAAGTCCCACACCACCATCTCGTCCAGCGGGATGTCCATTTTGTAGCCGGTGTTGCGGCCCAGGTGTTGATCGGGGAAAAACAGCACCTTTTCGCGTTGCCCGAAGGCCCAATCCAGCACGTGACGCGCATTGGTGGAGGTGCAGACGATGCCGCCGTGGCGGCCGCAAAAGGCTTTCAAGTCTGCTGCCGAATTGATGTAAGTCATCGGCGTGATCTGCTCGTCCGGTTCCAGCACCTCAGCCAATTCGCGCCAGGCGCGTTCGACATTGGCCAGGTTGGCCATGTCGGCCATGGAGCAGCCAGCGGCCAAATCGGGAAGAATAGAAACCTGCTCGGGACGAGAAACAATATCCGCCACTTCAGCCATGAAATGCACGCCACAAAACACAATGTACTCGGCCTTGGAATTGGCTGCACTGCGCGACAGCTTCAGCGAATCACCACTGACGTCAGCATGCCGAAAGGTTTCTTCACGCTGATAATGGTGGCCGAGGATAATTAGCCGATCACCCAGCGCCGCTTTTGCCGCGACGATGCGTTGCTGCATCTCGTCTTCACCCAAGCCAATGAAATTTTGTATATCCAATTGTAATGAAGCGGGATTTGCAGACATCTGAACATTTCTCAGTAGCGTCAATGAGACGATGGTATCACTTTAGACTTGAAGTACAACTTAAGAAAGACGCCCCAGAACTGGGGCGTCTGCACAGAGTAAAGCCTAAATCACTCGGCTGCTAATTCGCTCTCTGCCACGCCCGTAGCGACTTTGGGCTTCGTTCGTAATTTAATGCCCAATTCACGCAGCTGCGTATCGCTCACATTAGAGGGCGCGTTGGTGAGTAGACATGCGGCTGTCTGGGTTTTCGGGAAGGCCATCACTTCGCGAATAGATGATGCACCGGTCATCAACATCACCATGCGATCAAGCCCGAAAGCGATGCCGCCGTGGGGTGGACAGCCGTATTTGAGCGCATCCAACAGGAAACCAAACTTCGCCTGCGCCTCTTCGTCGGAGATGCCCAGCTGGCGGAATACTGCTTCCTGCACGTCTGCGCGATAAATTCGCTGCGAGCCGCCACCCAGTTCAGTGCCGTTAAGCACCATGTCGTAGGCGCGGGACAAGCAGTTGCCGGGGTCGGATTCGATTTTGTCGACGTCGCTTTCTTTCGGCGCGGTGAACGGATGATGCAGTGCGGTCCAACGTTTGCCATCGTGCTCAAACATGGGGAAATCCACCACCCACAGCGGTTTCCAGCCGTGTTCCACCATGTCGCGATCGTGGCCGAGTTTGACCCGCAGCGCACCTAGCGCCTCGCTGACGATGCTGGCTTTGTCAGCACCAAAGAAGACTAAGTCGCCGTCTTCCGCACCGGTGCGCTGCATGATGCCGTCCACCGTGGCGTCCGGCAGGAATTTCAGAATCGGTGACTGCAGGCCATCACGGCCCTTGGCCAACTCGTTGACCTTGATGTAGGCCAGGCCTTTCGCTCCGTAAATGCCCACGTATTTGGTGTAGTCGTCGATCTCTTTGCGGCTCAGTTCGCAGCCCTTGGGCAGACGCAACGCAGTGACACGGCCGTCGGGATCTTTGGCAGGACCGGCGAACACCTTGAAATCCACCTCCTGCATCAGGTCAGCCACGTCCACCAATTCCAGCGGAATGCGCAGGTCTGGCTTGTCGGAACCAAAACGTTGCATGGCCTCGGCGTAAGACATGCGCGGGAAGGGATTGGGCAATGGCGCTTCCAGCACGTGCGCAAAAATATCGCGCATCATGTCCTCCATCAGCGACATCAATTCTTCCTCGTCCATGAACGAGGTCTCGATGTCGATTTGGGTGAATTCTGGCTGGCGATCGGCGCGCAGATCTTCGTCACGGAAGCAGCGTACGATCTGATAATAACGATCCATACCAGACATCATCAGCAATTGTTTGAACAACTGTGGGGACTGCGGCAGAGCAAAAAACTGACCGGGATGGGTGCGGCTGGGGACTAAATAGTCACGCGCGCCTTCCGGCGTTGCCGCGGTCAGCATCGGCGTTTCAATCTCCAGAAAGCCTTTTTCATCCAGTGAATTACGCAGAGTGCGGGCAATTTCCGAGCGGAATTTCAGGCGCTTGAACATGGCCGGACGGCGCAGATCGATGTAGCGATAACGCAGGCGATGCTCTTCGGAAATCTCGTCGTCCTCCACGTCCAACATAAACGGAGGCGTCTCGGCGCGGTTGAAAATTTCCAGCTCCTTGCCCAGTACTTCCACCATGCCGGTGGGCATATCGGGATTCTCGGTGCCTTCGGGGCGCTTGCGCACGCGGCCAGTGACTTTCAACACAAATTCATTGCGCACGCTTTCCGCTAAAGCAAAAGCCTCGACGGTATCGGGATCAAATACCACCTGTGAAATACCTTCGCGGTCGCGCAGGTCGATAAATATCACCCCACCGTGGTCGCGGCGACGGTGCACCCAGCCGCAAAGGGTGATGGTGTCGTCAAGGTTGGATTCGTTGATCTGGCCGCAATAATGGCTGCGCATGGTGATTCTGTCCTGTCGGTAGTGAGATATGTCTAAATTAAAGAAAGGCAGGAATGGTACGGATTGGGCTCTGTGCTTGCAACCGTGAAACGCGGTTTCACGCGGTGATTTCAGGCATCCGCAGCCTGGATCGTCTTTGATTTATCGCTATTGGCGGGGAGCAGCTGCCCTGGTTTCTGCACTGGCTTCCATTCTGGCACCATCACCCCCGCGGAGATAATCATCTTCAGGCCATCGTCCACATTCATGTCCAGCTCAATCACATCGACACGCGGCACCATGATGAAAAAGCCGGAGGTCGGGTTGGGCGTGGTAGGAATAAACACGTTGATCACTTCTTGACTGGTTTTGGCCTGCGCCTCGCCCTGGGTGGTGCTGGACTGAAAGGCCAGCGTCCACAGCCCCTTGCGCGGGTACTCCACTAACAAGACTTTACGGAAGGACTGGCCGGAAGAAAACACGGTTTCCAGAATCTGTTTGACGCTGGCATAAATGGTGCGCACCAGCGGGATGCGTGCAAGCATCTTTTCCCACAGCTGCACCAGGGTGCGTCCAAACAGATTGGCAACAATGATGCCGGTACTGAACACGATGATGACCGACATCACCACACCCAGGCCGGGAATATGGAAACCCAACAGGTTATCGGGACGATAGGCCGCCGGCAGCCACAACAGGGTTTTGTCCATCAGACCCACGACGAAATTGATGACCATGGCAGTCACCCCCAGTGGCACCCAGACCAGCAGACCGGCGATCAGATAACGTTTCATTGATACTTACTCAAAGTCAAAAAGCTCAAGGTCAAAAACTCACGTTCGCAAAAATAACGCTAGTGCTGATGCCCACAACCGCCGGAACCGCAGCCACCGGAGGGCTTGGGTTTGGCCGGGCTTGCTGCCGGTTTATCGCTGGAACTGGCCACATTCTTTTTATTACCGCCTTTGAAATCCGTCTCGTACCAACCGCTGCCTTTGAGGCGAAACGCCGCAGCAGAAATCAGTTTTTTCAATTCGGGTTTGTGACAGACCGGGCATTCCACTAACGGGTCATCACTCATCTTTTGGATGGCTTCCTGGCGGTGGCCACAGGCCTTGCACTCGTATTCGTAAATCGGCATTGCACCTTCCTCAACTATTAACCTGGTTTCAAAATAGATTATCTTGATCCATTTTGAGTCGTCCGCAAAACACCCGCGCAAATATACGAATTTGCTTGTGTTTTGTGGGCTCGCATTGGCTATCGCCAACGGCGGTGCATCCCTGCATCGCATTATTAATCCAGCCTATAATGCGGCCGGATTAATACTTTCTAAGACACACGATAAAATATGCGCGCATTATACCCGTCTACCGGGCTTACGTCGCCAATCTGCCAACCAATAAGAAATACTGATAAACTGCGCCCTGTCAGCTATTGGCTGCCACATAACGGCCAACACTCAGCAAAACACCAACAATAAAAAAATACAGACGAGCGATTCCATGACCCAGCAAACACACTTCAACGGCATCAAAATCACCACGGAAAACAAATGTGGCTTCTGCGAAGGTGCCAAGTGCTGTCAGTACATCACCGAAGAGCTAGAAACGCCCCGCTCCATGCACGATTTCGATCACATGCTGTGGCAGATTTCGCACGAGAATATTCGCATCTACAAGGATGACGAAGGCTGGTATTTGCTGGTGGAACGCAAATGTCTGCATCTGCAGGAAGATGGCCGTTGCGGCATTTACGAAGTGCGTCCCCACGTCTGTCGCCAGCACAGCAACGACTACTGTGAGTTCGACGCCCCCGCCGAAGAGGGATTCGATCTGTATTTTCACGACTATGCGCAGCTGGATAAGTACTGCAAGAAACGCTTCAAGGGCTGGGGTAAGCGCTTTAAACGCTTTGAAAAAGAATATGAATAAATAATCAGTGTCGAATGAATAGGAACGAGCGACGAGGAAACCAAAATGATGATTTTCCTCGCATTTCCTCACTACTAGAAACTCGCCCCCCTCGATACTTTTTCTCACTCCGACGGCATAATATCCGTGAACCCGCGAATCGCCGCAAACTCCCCCACATCTTTGTCCGGCAATTGCGTGTCCGGCTGATGCACACACAGCAGGCTGCCCATGCCGTATTCCTGTGCCGAGCGCAGCACCGGCAGGCTGTCGTCCACGAGCAGGGTTGTCTCCCGCTCAAAATGCTCCACGGTTTGTAACTTGTTCCAGAATCCCGGATCTTCTTTAGGCACACCCAGATCATGGGCACAGATGATGGCGTCAAAATGCCCCGCCAGCTGAGTACGTCCCATTTTCAGTTTGAGACTTTTCATGTGCGCGTTGGTCACCAGCACCGCGCGACGGCGACTGGTGCGCAACGCTTCCAGAAACTTCACCACGTTGGGGTGCACGGCGATGAGGTGATCCACCTCCTCTTTGAGTGCCGCCACGTCCATGCCCAGCTGGGCTGACCAGTAATCGAGGCAATACCAGTCCATCGTGCCCTCGACGCTTTTATAGAGGGCCAGCAGCGTTTCCCGTGCAGTTTCCAGCGTCACATCCTTTTCTTCGGCGTAACGGCGCGGCATGTGCTCCAACCAGAAATGGTTGTCGAAATGCAGATCCAGCAGGGTGCCGTCCATATCCAGTAAAACGGTGCGGATGTTGTGCCAGTCAATCAAAGCAATACCTCGTTCTCATAAATTGCCCACAGGGCTAAACCCTGAGCCCCAGCTGCCGAAGATACAATAACACCGTTAAACATGCACAAACGACGACCATGCCCAACGAAAATTACGATATCACTGCTATTCTGCAAAAGCTGCCGGTGTTTACCGGGCTGTCGGCGGACGAATACAGCCATATCCAGAAGATTTGCCAGCCTGCCCGTTTTGGTGATGGTGAGACCCTGTTTGTGGAGGGCGATAGCAGCCCCTGCATGTACGTGCTGTTATCCGGCGATGTGCAGTTGCGTACGCACAATCAGGGACCCATTCATTCACTGAACCCGGGGGAACTGTTTGGCGAGATCGGCTTCATTTGCCAACAAAATCGCAGCGCCACAGCCATTGCACGCGCACCCACCGTGTTATTGCAAATCAACTACGATGTGTTTCAGAATTTGGTGCTGCGCGAACCACGCATCAGTTTCACGATTATGCGCAACATCATTATGAATCTCTCCAATCACATCACCCGCATGAATAACGGCGACATGCTTGGCAGTCTTTGATTCGACTCACGATTGTAATATCGTAATCTGCGCCAGCAACGGTTCCGTCCACGCCTTCATCTTGCGCCGCATCAACGGCCCCACTGCATCGGAGTGGGAGAAAAAAGAATCCAGCAAGGCTTCACCCGCAAACGATAACGCCACCATTGCTACCAGCTTTTCACGACTGGCCGGCGACGCCATCAACACTTCCGCCATTGCGGGATGATAGGTATCAAGCTCATCTACAAAATGTGCGGCAAAGTTCACCACATTTTCGCTTTGTCTACTGGCGGTCAGCGTATCAGGATGACCCGCGGGCAGGGTTGCCGAAAAATAATTCCCCAACACATCAAACACCGCAACGGCCGCTGACTCGTCCGCGAGTTTTTCAACGGCATTGATCACCGTTTTCAGAAATGCCTGTCCCGCAGGGCTCAATACTTTCAGCAGCAAGGTGGCAACGGCATTGTCGTTGTCTAACAGTGGCGACAAGCTTGCGGCAATGGCCTCATGTTCCGCGTGTGCTGCAGTGACTTCCGGCAGATCATCCGGCATCGCCTGCAGAAAACCCACATAAAAACTGCCCTTGCGAGCCGCGCGTTGCCACAACTTTTGGCGCTCATCGTTATCCACCAAATCTTCCTGCAGCACCAATCGTACACTATTAAAAATGGCATTGGGTTCGGTTTCAAAAGGCAAGTACTCGACAAGAAACACTGCTAGTTCACGACCGATGTCAGCGGCCACCACTTGCGGCGACGCCAACATGCAACGTGCATTTTCCGCCTCCGGCATCACCCACCACGCCAAGCGCGCCAGCTCTGGCGTCAAACCCGGCGAGTGCACCACCGCGACAATCGCCTCTGGCTCGCCTAACTTTAACAAGCTATACAGGCTATCGTTTTCACGTCGTTGGCCCATGCGTGTCCAGCGCTTGAGATACACCGGATAACCACCCGGTGATCCCAGCACATGGTTGGAAAATAATTCCCGCACCCGTTTCAAATACTGATCATCGCGGCAATTGGGATTCAGGCTGACACTGGCTTCACCTTTATCGGTGAGTGCTGCCACTTGCATCCTTGATTCATCAATGCGCACGGCTTGTACATCCTGTTTGAGCAGGACGTTGAGACGTAAGTTATCCTCGGAAGAAAGATTCATAATATTTTTCAAGTAGGGTGGGCACTGCCCACCGAAAATTGTCTTTTAACGTCAAGGTGGGCAATGCCCACCCTACACACTTAACGTTTGCGGTTACAGTGTCGAGTTTCTAGGAGCGAGTGACGGGGATGCAATAGGGGGAGCCCATTTTATTTCCGTCAGAGCCTGCCCCGCGTAGCGCTTTGGGTAGAGCCTGCCCCGCGTAGCGCTTTGGGCATTCCGGCGAACGACTCCATGGGTGGAGGAGGTAGAGTGATGCAGGAAGCCAAAACCGAGGCCGGAATCTAGAGAATTTTACGCCCACTGGATCCCGACCTTCGCCGGGGTGACGGATTGTTTAGGCTTTTCCAAAAAGTTGTTCCCTAGTCACTCACCCCTAGCTACTCATTCCTAAAAATTCGACGCTAATTCAATTGCACCCGCAGCCCCCATGGCACTACTTCCTTGCCCTTCACTAACCACATCACGGGAAATAGTGGTTCTTGCTGAGGAAACTCGCCCTGCGCATCAGTAAAATAGATTAACAAATCCGGCATCTGATCCTGGGTTTCCAACCATTGAAAAACTGGTCGAAAGTCAGTGCCACCGCCACCCATAAATGCTTGCGGCAAACTCAGTTCTTCCCACGGTTCAAACAACCACGGGCCGTCTTTGGCCAACCTTGCATCGCAGGCATGCAATACGATACGCGCACGCATCTGCGCCTTGATAGCATCGATTTCACTGACAAATTCCTGCAGCTCGTTATCCGTCATCGAGCCACTCACATCCAACACCACGGTAACATTCACCTGTGCACTGCGAAGACTGGGATACACCGCTGGATCACCACGTCGTGTGGATGGCCGGGCATAACTGTAATCATCCCGTGCAATGTTACTCACGTAATGCGCGAGTAGGTTGCGCCACGGCAATTGTGGCTGCAACAGATGATCAACAAACCGCGCCATGGCGCCACCCAACTTGCCCGCTTGCATGGCCACTTGCGCAGCACCGGCGAGACGTTGTTGCCACTGTGTGCTTAGTGTATCGCGCTCGTCCGGCGTAAGCGGTGCAGGCGCATCACTTACGCCACCTTTTTGCTTTTGCTCGCCACCACCAGTATCACCTTCGCGCGGCGGCGCATCGGGGGAGATATCTTGCTGCTTGCCCTGTACCTCATGTTGATCCTGATCAGCATCATCCTGCTCATCGTACAAATGCCGATCCATGGGTTCTTCGATGTCTTCCTGTAACGACGGATAAATTTCCTCCGCCGTCATGTCATCAAAACCCAGATCTACTAACGCGCCAGGTGGCGGCTTAAGCCCATCTTTGACCAGCAATTCATTCACCGCCAAATCACAAGCCATATCCCAACGCTTTTGTTCGCGATGACCACGCCGTGCAAAATGTGACAATGCACAATGCAATGCCTCATGCGCCAGCACAAATTGTACGTGCTCATTACTCAGGCCTTCGATGTACTCAGGATTAAAATAAAATTTCCGGGCATCCGTTGCTGTGGTGGGACACCATTTGGGATCACCCGCTTCCATCGGCAGGCGCAAGACCAACGCACCGAGAAACGGTTTGTCGAGAATCAGTTTGGTGCGCGCGGCAGCGAGTTTTAACATCAGATACAAGGGCAAAGATGAAAGAGTAAACGGGTGCCTTCTTTTACTTTCATCTTTGCCCTATCCCCTGCCTCAATACAACATCACGTCGGCGATAAGCTTCGCCCAAATGTCGAACTGCGGCACATTAAACAACTCTTCACCCACGGCACGATGCATGTCGGAGACCAGCATCACACCCATCTCCCGAGTGGGAAAACGCGTTGCGTAATCGAGAATGTGGCCGTACACGGCCTGTGCTTCGACACTGTCTTTGGCGCGAATGGCGTGCCCCACCAACGCCGCAGCAACGGCATATTGCAAATCGGTTTCGGTCGGTACAGTAACGTCTTCACCCCGCACGATAGCAGCGAGATCCGGTAACTGATCCAGATTCTGCACGAAGGCATGCAATTCAATTCCTGCAGCGGAACCAACACAGGCCTGTAGGCCGCCTTGCATCAATTGGGGTTTGTCCGCGAATTTCTGTAAGGCGCGATGGGCGAATTCCCAGGAACGCGGCGAAGGAAAGGCGACGGGATTGTGCGCCGGATCAAAATCGAACAGCAATTCAGGGCGGAAACGCAGAAAGGCAATGACCCGATCATCGATGCCATGGGCATAGGCCCACGCCACCCAATCATCGAGATGGGTTTCCACCTCGAAATGCGAAAAACGATTGGCCAGTGGTGATGGCATGGAATACGTGACACCACGATCACCCTGTCGGTTGCCCGCAGCAAAAATTGCCCAGCCCTTGGGCACCTGATATTCGCCGAGCCGACGATCCAGAATCAGTTGGTAAGCGGCAGCAGAAACACTGGGAGGCGCAGAGGTGATTTCATCCAAAAATAAAATACCCTGCACACCGTGCCGTTTTGCATCCGGCAGCATACCCGGCGGTGCCCATTCCACCCGCTCGCCATTACGAAAGGGAATGCCACGAAGATCCGAAGGCTCCATTTGCGACAGGCGGATATCGATCACCGGCACCCCGTTACGTTCACCCACCTGCGCCACCATGTCGGATTTACCCACCCCAGGCGGCCCCCACAGCATCACAGGCGTGTGATGACCGTGAACGGTGCTCTCAAATTCCTTTTCCAATACCTGGCTCAGTAGTGCCGGACGCATAAATAACCTTCGAAGAAGTAGCTCTGAATTCACGATAGTGAACGGTAAATGGTGACCATACCATCAGCGAGCTGGGTGTTCAGCATGGTAGCCAGAAACTACGGATGACCGAATATCCCCAAAGGGAGGCACAAATACCAGAATTAAGCCCTGGGAAACATCAAGATACGCGTTCTCGGATAGGCCAGAGTCTGCTTAAGTATTTTCCCCGGCTGTCGATATTCCAGGTATCTGTCTCATTGGCCATGGAAATAAGCATGCTTCAAATAAACCAATTGTTTGCCAAACTCTCAATCTCTCATAAATTATGGGGAGGTTTTGCCATTGTACTCACTGTTTTGGCCGTGGTGGTGGGAAATACGCTTCTCAGCCTGGCAACCATCAAGGAAAAGGCCGCCACGGTCACCGAAGACGCACAACCTGAACTCATCGCCTCCATGGAATTGATGACCCAACTCAAAGAGGCCACATCCTCTCTCGGTTTTTTTCTGCTGACCAAGGAAAAGTCTTACAAAGCCGATTACCACCAACGCCTGCTTAATATCGATGCAAAACTGCAAATACTAAAGGATACGACCCTCACTCAACAAAATACCGATATCCAAACCGCGCTTACGAGAATTTCCGAGAAGGTCGATCAGTTCAAAACCTACGAACCTCGAATGATTCGCTTGGCTGAGAATGAAGCCGAGAACCTTGCAGCCCTGCGTTTTGCCATCGACGAAATCAATCCGATCAATAATGTAATCGTCCAGGCCATGAGTGATATGGTGCAATCTGAAGCGGAAGAAGAGGCCAGCGCAGATCGCAAACGGCTGTTCACCGACATTCAAGATTTACGCTACACCTGGTCTAACGTGGTTAACAATATGCGTATCTACGTCAACATTGGCAATGCTGACGTATTATCAAACGTGCGGCTTTTTATTGAGGGAGCAACCAACCTCAATAAAAAAATTGCCAGCCAATACGATGGCATGCTCACTTTTGAACAGGAGGAAGGCGTTGCTTCGCTTGAAGAAGAGTTACCGGCTTATTCCAAAAAACTCGACGAGTTGACCCTTATCCATAAAAGCGACCGGGCTCGTACCGATGCCTTTCTATTACGTACGGAAATTGGCCCACTGTTAACCGAACTCGATACACAGCTGCAGGGCCTGGTGACACAGCAGCGCGACAATATTACAACCACCAGCAAAGAACTCACCGCGCAAACTGAATCCGCTACCAGCTTTGCCACTGTACTGCTGTTTATCGGTTTACTGGTGGGGGGTGGTATCGCCTGGCTAACCGCGCGCCTGATCAGCAATCCACTTAAGGTGGCCGTGGTAGCGATGAATGACATCGCCGATGGTGACGGTGACCTGACCCGACGCCTGAGCGCCCGTGGTAATGATGAAGTGGCACAACTGGCACGGGGCTTTAATCACTTTGCCGCTAACATCCAGGAATTATTGAGTCAGGTACTGGAATCGGCTGATCAAATTTCCCTCTCGTCTGAGGATATGGCGACGGCTTCCGGCAACGCAGAAGACAGCATACATAAGCAAAATTCTGAAACTGAACAAATTTCTACTGCCGTAGAAGAAATGTCCATGAATGCACAAGAAGTGGCACAGAATGCCGAGTTGGCTGCTGATGCGGCAAGCAATGCCGATGCAGAAACTACCGAAGGTCGGCGCATCGTCACCGACGCCTTGAAGTCAGTGGGCTCTCTGGCTGATGAAACCCAGGCTGCAGCAGACGTCATCGAAAAACTCGGCACCGATATTCAGGGTATCAGTTCGGTGATCGATGTGATTCGCGGCGTCGCTGAACAAACTAATCTGCTGGCACTTAACGCAGCCATTGAAGCGGCGCGCGCCGGTGAACAAGGTCGAGGTTTTGCGGTGGTGGCCGACGAAGTACGCACCCTCGCTTCGCGTACTCAACAATCCACCCAGGAAATCCAAAACAAAGTCGAAGCACTACAACACGAAGCACAAACTGCCGTGGACAAAATGCTGCAGAACCGTCATATCGCTGACGATACCATCGAACTGACCACGACAGCAGGCACTTCGTTGGATGCCATCACCCAAGCCGTGTCGCGTATTTCGGAAATGACGGGGCACATTGCCCATGCGGCCGAGCAGCAATCCGGGGTTGCCAATGTGGTGAGCCAGAATATCGCTACCGTGGCGCAACTGGCGGAAAAAACCGATGAATCCGCACAGCACGTGTTTCTGGGCACCAAAGGACTGAATCAATTGGCAGAAGCACTGCGCGAGCGCATTTCCCGTTTCAAGGTGTAGTGATTCGTTACACTGCACAAAAGAGGCAGACGGCCTAAACCCTGACGCCAGTCGCCCACTCAAAAAACATCACATCAGAAAATTGGTGAAGTCAGGAATCGCGCCGAGTTTCCAGAGCGCGTTGTGTGGCTGGATGTTGCAGCAGACTAGCCTTGATATCAAGAATATCCACCAGCCCCAGTGACACGGGTTTATCGTTTTTATAAATACCCTGCAGCTTCATTACCAGACGGTCATCGGTTTTACGATACATCACCCCATCCAGCGAGTAGGATTTACCGCCGCCATTCTCACCCACGCAAAAATCCAGTTTAAGGCGACGGAATTCGGAAAGCGCCATGATGTCTGCCGTCAGTTCATGAAATAGCAGCCGCACAGACCCTTCAGAAAAATCTAACAGGGTACATCCATGGGTTTCGCCATCACGAATCGTCAGGCTCGCCGGCAGTTCAGTTTGCAGACGGTAGTGCTGACGTTGGTCAGTGAGTTTTAACGAACTGGGCATCACATCCAGTACCACCACTTCATGCCCTGCATAAATGCCGCTGGACAATGGCATCACCTTGCGCACCTTCGTATCCAAATTGCTCAGAGTACCACCCGTGGAGCAGGCCAGCAGGGTCACGATGTTGTGGCGTCGAAACGGGCCGCGCGGCCCCAACTCGGCACGTCGGCCATAATCCCGTTTATTTTCATCTTCCTGATTAAACGGAATCAACAGGCTAAAACTCTCCACTTCCTGCACAAGGCTTTCTTGGCCATCCACAGTGAGCCGCAGCACGTCGCGTTCACCATCTTGCTGACAACGGATATCAACAGGCGAAAAAATGAATTGATCATTGACGCTATAACCCAACACAATCGTTTCCAGCGCACCTTCTTTTTGATACTCGGGGTAGTAGCGAATTTTTTCGCCCAACGGAAAATAACGGAACAACTCCGTCAATTTGGCGATGGACAGGGGTTCCCCCGCCGTAACCGACGACGATGTTTTGGCTTTATCAGCGCTGAAAACCTTTTTCAGAAAACCCATTTCGTTTTAGTCTCTAGTTGCTAGTATCGAGTAACTAGGCATCGGTACCGGGAAACTGGGCAAAACCAACCCTAGTTACTCGACACTGTCCATCAAACACCATAGCGGCAGCGATCTCGCAACCTTTACCCGCTGCCAGCGAAATTTGACTAGCCCACCGCCACCCGCGCATTGCGGAACATGCGCAACCACGGGCCATCTTCGCCCCATTCCTCGGGTGACCAGGAATGTTGTACCGTTCGGAACACCCGCTCCGGATGCGGCATCATAATGGTGAAACGACCATCTGTATTGGTCAGCCCGGTGATGCCCTGTGGTGAGCCGTTGGGATTGGCGGGATAGGTTTCCGTCGCCTGGCCGTGGTTATCCACATAGCGCAGAGTAGCCAGCCCGGCATCCAGCACCGACTGGACGCCGTTAGCACCATTTGTAAAAATGGCTCGACCTTCGCCGTGAGCCACCGCGACAGGCATACGCGAACCGGCCATTTCACTCATAAACAACGATGGCGACGACATCACTTCAACGAGTGAAAAACGACCCTCAAACTGTTCGGATTGATTTCGTTCAAAGTGTGGCCATAGCTCTGTGCCTGGAATCAGTTCGTGCAAATTGGACATCATCTGGCAGCCGTTACACACACCCAGGCCAAAGCTGTCTTCACGTTGGAAAAAAGCAGCGAACTCGTCACGCGCACGGCTATTGAACAATACCGACTTGGCCCAACCCTCACCGGCACCCAGCACATCGCCGTAAGAAAAACCGCCGCAGGCCACCATGCCTTTGAAATCTGCCAGCGAAATTCGCCCAGAGATAATATCGCTCATATGTACATCGACTGCATCAAAACCAGCACGATCAAATGCGGCGGCCATTTCGATTTGGCCATTCACCCCCTGCTCACGCAGGATCGCCATGCGTGGACGCGCACCGGCGTGAATCGATGGCGCAGCGACTTGCCCCATAAACGAAAGATCTTCCGGATCAAAACTCAGCGACACATTCAAGCCTGGGTTTTTTGCATCCAGTCGGCTCGCCATTTCCTGTTGGGCGCAATCAGGATTATCGCGCAGGGATTGCATGTGCAAGGTGGTTTCGGACCACGCCGCCCGGAAATGCATGCGGTCTTCACCCAGCACCTCACGGCCATCAAAACTGAAACTGATGCGGTTGTCATTGCTCGGCGCACCAATCACAAAGCTGTGTTTGCCCAGACCCCAGTCGTGCAGGCGATCCATTACCTCGTCGGTATCGGTGTGTTTGACTTGAATCACCGCCCCCAGTTCTTCGTTGAACAGCGCGGCAAGTGCGTCGTCGCCTCTATCTGCGACTAAAGCATCTAACTGGATATTGATGCCCGTACCACCGGCAAAGGCCATTTCGCAAAGTGTTGCCAGCAAACCACCGTCCGAACGATCGTGATAGGCCTGCAATAAACCTTGATGATTCAATTCCTGTATCGCGGTGAAAAATGCTTTCAACGTGCCACTGTCATCCGCGTCCGGCGCATGATGGCCAATCTGTTTGTAAACCTGTGCCAGCGCAGAACCACCCAAACGATTGGCACCTTTACCCAGGTCGATAAGAATCAAATCTCCGCCTTCTTGCAACTGCGGCGTCAACGTTTCACGCACATCCACTACTGACGCAAAGGCAGTGATGATTAATGATAGTGGTGAGGTGACTGATTTTTCTTCGACTCCCGCTTCCCCTTCTTCAGTCCAAACCGTTTTCATGGACATGGAATCCTTGCCCACAGGAATCGCGATGCCTAACTCGGGACACAGCTGCATACCCACGGCTTTTACCGCATCAAACAGACCCGCATCTTCACCCGGATGACCAGCAGGCGACATCCAGTTTGCCGATAACTTGAGATCACTCAAACGCCGAATACGCGCCGCCGCAATATTGGTAATCGCCTCACCCACGGCCATGCGTGCCGAGGCCGCATGATGCAGCAAGGCGATAGGCGTACGTTCACCCATGGCCATCGCCTCGCCAGCGTAACCGGTAAAGTCCGTAGTGGTTACCGCCACGTCCGCCACCGGCACCTGCCAGGGTCCCACCATTTGATCGCGCGCCACCATGCCGGTAATCGTGCGGTCACCAATGGTGATCAAAAAAGTTTTATCCGCCACCGTGGGCAGGCGCAGCACGCGCATGGCCGCTTCCATCAAATCAATGTCGGCGGTTTCAAATTCCGGTTTATGAAAGGTTTGATGATGCACATCGCGCAACATCTTCGGCGGCTTACCTAGCAATACTTCCATGGACATATTGATGGGTGTGTTATCGAAATACCCATCGCCCAACAGCAATTGTTCTTCTTCGGTAGCCTCACCGATCACCTCAAAGGGACAGCGTTCGCGTTCGCACAGCGCTTCAAATTCCGCCATGCGTTCCTGGCTGACTGCCATCACGTAACGTTCCTGCGATTCGTTGCACCAGATTTCTTTGGGCGACATGCCGGGGTCGTCGCTAGGAATCATGCGTAATTCAAACCGCGCACCACGGCCACAATCGTGCACAATTTCCGGCATGGCGTTGGACAGGCCACCGGCGCCCACGTCGTGAATAGAAATCAGTGGATTGTTGTCACCCATAGCCACGCAAGCATCGATGACTTCCTGCGCACGGCGTTCCATTTCCGGGTTGCCACGTTGCACCGAGGCAAAATCCAGATCTTCGTGGCTGTCTCCCGTGGCCATACTGGAAGCTGCACCACCACCGAGACCAATCAGCATCGCGGGGCCGCCAAGGACGATCAACTGCGAGCCCGGAGGAATCACATTCTTTTCCACATGTCCCGCGCGAATATTTCCCAGCCCACCGGCAAGCATGATGGGTTTGTGATAGCCGCGTACTTCTTTGTTACAAATCGCTGAAGGCTCTTTGTTAATGGCTGAAGGCTTTCCATTCGCTGAAGGCACATTCTCTTCAAAGGTTCGGAAGTAACCACAAATGTTGGGCCGACCAAATTCATTATTAAACGCCGCTGCACCGATAGGGCCTTCGAGCATAATATCCAGCGCGGAAACAATACGTTCCGGTCGACCGTAATCGGTCTCCCAAGGTTGCGGTGAATCTGGCAAATTCAAGTTAGACACCGAGAATCCACACAGTCCGGCCTTGGGTTTGGAACCTCGCCCGGTGGCACCTTCATCACGAATCTCGCCACCGGAACCGGTGGCCGCACCCGCAAACGGTGAAATAGCGGTGGGATGATTATGCGTTTCCACCTTCATCAAAATATGCACATCTTCATCGTGGTAGCCGTAACAACCGTTTTCCGGGCTGGGGGAAAATCGCTGGCCGGCGCTACCGGTCATCACTGCGGCGTTATCCTTGTACGCCGACAATGTGCCTTCGGGATGGCTCTTGTGCGTATTACGAATCATCCCGAACAGGGAATTTTCCTGCGGCTGGCCGTCGATAATCCAGTCGGCGTTAAATATCTTGTGCCGGCAATGTTCGGAATTGGCCTGGGCAAACATCATCAATTCCACGTCCGTGGGATTGCGATTAAGCACCGTGAAGTTTTCCACCAGATAATCGATTTCATCATCGGCCAACGCGAGACCTTGCTCGACATTGGCGCGCGCAAGTGCATCGTGACCACCACCGAGGATATCCACCGTGGTCATGGGCGCAGGCTCGGCCTGGACAAACAGGGCATCGGCATCGTTATGGCTGTCCATCACCTGCTCCACCATGCGATCGTGGATCAGGGGTTTGAGCAGCGCTAGCTGATGATCCACCAGCGTGCTTCCATCTGTGCTGGCAAACCAGTAGGCCGTGCCGCGCTCAATGCGATGAATCTCGCTGAGTCCACAGTTGTGCGCAATATCGGTGGACTTGGATGACCATGGGGAAATGGTGCCCGGGCGCGGCACCACCAGCAACAGCGCGGCACCGGAGGAACTGGCCGTATTCTCGGCCACCGTTCCGTACTGTAGCAAGCGCACCAGTATCGCCTGTTTTTCCGCGCTCAACGCGGCATCCAGATCCACAAAATGCTCAAATACTGTATCGATGCGCGCCACTTGTGGAACGAGCACCTGCGCAGCACTGAGGAGTTTTTTAAGACGAAATGCGGAGAGTGCGGTGCCACCGCGAAGTTGAAACATAGGCCTTCCTGTTTGACAAACCCCGAAAATCCCGAGGGTATAAGAAAGGCCGTAATGATACTGTATTTCGGCCACTTGTGCGGCCAGGATCGAGTTTCGAGTGACGAGTTTCTAAGATAAAACCCTCGAACCTAGATACTCGTCACTCGAAACTGTTTTTCAGACTTTAAACTGCTTAACTATGCCCGACAGGTGCTCTGCCAACTCATTGAGTTCGCTGCTGGCCGAGGCCGTCTGTTGTGCACCGGCGGCGGTCTGCTCTGTGATCTCGCTGATGTTGACCACGGAATGGTTGATATTTTCCGCCACGGCATTCTGCTCTTCGGCGGCGGTGGCAATTTGTATATTCATTTGATTGATCACCGTCACCGCTTCGGAAATGGCCTGCAAGGAAGCGCCCGCCTTAGCCGCCTGCTCCACCGTCATGTCGGCATCCTTTTTACTCTTGCCCATGACCTTCACGGCTTCCTGTGAGCCTGATTGCAGGCGCTCGATCATAGTCTGGATTTCCGCAGTGGATTCCTGCGTGCGGGAAGCCAGGGTGCGCACTTCGTCGGCCACCACGGCAAAACCACGACCCTGCTCGCCTGCGCGGGCGGCCTCAATAGCCGCATTCAGTGCCAGTAGATTAGTTTGTTCGGCAATACCACGTATCACATCCAGCACGCCACCGATGGCCTCACTATCGGCCTCCAGGCGGTTAATGACTTCCCCAGCCTGTTCCACTTCAGTGGCAAGGCTGTCGATGGCGTCAATGGTTTTACCCACCACGGCCCGACCTTCCGTAGAGGCATGTTCGGCATTTTGCGCCGCATCGGCCGCTTCCGTCGTATTACGTGCCACTTCCTGACCTGTCGCGGCTAATTCATTCACGGCCGCGACCACCTCGTCGGTTTGCAACTGCTGGCGATCGGCACCGCGGCTGGTCTCCTCTGTAACAACGGTCAGGCGATCCGCTGAATGAGCCAACTGCTCCGTGTAGCCTGTAATTTCTTTGATAATGTGATGCACCATGCTGGCGAACATGTTGAAGCCATTAGCCAGCTTGCCTATCTCATCTCGGCTGGAATCATCCAAACGTCGAGTTAAGTCGCCCTCACCGCCCACAATGTCCGCCATGGCATCCAGCGCCGCCTGCAAAGGCGCAATAATCATTTTCAGGATGCCCCAGGCAATCACTACGCCTAACACCAGCCCAAAGACCAACATAGTGCCTACCAGGGTGTTGGTAGCGGTCACCTGGCCAACCAATTCATCACTAGTGGTACTCACCCGGGTACGCAAATCACCGACCAGACTTTGTAATTTTTCGCTGACACTGTCGAGCAAAGGGCCTACTTCGGTGCGAATCAGATGCGCATCAGTCCGCCAGGCATCACCACCGTGCAGCTCAACCACCTTTTCCAGATTGGCAAAAAATTTGTCCTTCAGGGGTAAAAATTGCTCCAGGGCATCGGCCTGATCCAGGGTCAGCAAATCCTGAGAGTCTTGCATCTTTTGAATCTTGGCCAATGTTGCCTCGACATTCTCGCGATAAAGTTTGATTTCATCGAGGGAAGACTGCTGGCGAAAAGCCAGATAGGCACGCAGACCATTCATTATGTTCGACCAGCCGTACTGTAACTTTGCCATCTCCAGCAGCAGCTCCCGCCGTTCGGGGCTGGGATCCTCCTCGCTTTCAGTCTGTATCATGCCGCTGACCAGTTGCAACAGTTGTTGGCTGAGGGGATTGATCTTTTGTGCTGCATACTTGGTAGCCGGCAGGTTATCGCCATTGTTGGTGGCCAGGTGCAGCATGCGCTCCTGATACCCCTTGAAACTCTCCACATCGGTGGCAATGGACTCGACCTGTTCCGTGATCGCCGGACTGGCGGTCACCAGATTCATACCACGCAGCTCAGCCAGTATCTCATCCACCCGCTGCAAATTACCCAGATAGGCCTGCTTGTGACTGTCTTCCTTACTCAGCAGGTAAAAGCCAAGCGCACTATTGGCCTTTTCCAGACGAAACTCCAATTCTCCGGCCGATAACACCGCCGGCTGGATGTCTTTGGCAATGGTGACGACATCGCCCTGCATCGCCGAGAGGCTTATTAGAGCACTCACCGAGATCACTGCAATGATCAGCTGCATCAAGCCAAAACCGGCCGATATTTTTAATTTTATGGATAAGTTATTGATGAAATTCATTTTTTTCCCCAAACGTCACGACTGCTCACACGCAGCACTGGTGAGACATGCAACTCTGTAACCCAGTCATCGGCAGGGGAAAAAACAAACTTTAGGAGTTTAGTGCGGCGTTCATAAGGTCAATAGGCGATTCAGAGGGAATTAGGGGCTGCGGCTTTTCCTTGCCCCTAAATACTCGATACTGCTTTTACGACAAATCCACACCCAAACGGTGAGCCACTTCTTCGTAGGCTTCAACCACACCGCCCAAGCCCTGGCGGAAACGATCCTTGTCCAGCTTTTTGCGGGTCTCGGCGTCCCACAAGCGGCAGCCGTCGGGGGTGAATTCGTCCCCCAGTAGAATCTCGCCCTTGTAGCGGCCAAATTCCAATTTGTAATCCACCAATAACAGACCGGCGTCGGCTAACAATTGGGTCAACACATCATTCACTTTGAAGGTCAGCTCTTTCATTTTTTCCACGGCGGCGTCATCGGCCCAACCGAACGAACGAATGTGGTATTCGTTAATCATCGGATCGTGCAACGCGTCGTTTTTGAGAAAGAACTCAAAGGTGGGTGGAGTGAGGTCGATGCCTTCTTCCACCCCCAGGCGCCTGCAAATACTGCCGGCGGCAATATTACGCACCACGCATTCGATGGGAAACATCTCGAGCTTTTTCACCACGGATTCTTCTGCAGACAGTAGACCTTCGTGATGGGTGGGCACGCCCGCTGCTTCCAGCTTCTGCATAATGAAGGCACTGAACTTGTTGTTAATCTCGCCCTTGCGATCCAGCTGTTCGATCTTCTCGCCGTCAAAGGCGGAGGTGTCATTTCGGTAGTGCAGGATCAGTTTGTTTTCATCGTCCGTGTAATAAACGGATTTGGCTTTACCAGCGTAAAGCTCATCAAGTTTTTTCATTTTTTTCATTTCACCTTTATTTACTTTTTTCCGTCATTCCGGCCTATGCTGGGATGACGACAGAGAAACATGGAACAAAAATTAAAAACTAGGCATTAAACATTCACACTGACTCAAACATCCCGCCAGTCAAAACCGGTTCGTTGATCAGCCACCGCCACCCATTCGGCGGCACAGCCCATCACTTCGGCCAACGCAGTCTGCGCCAACGCCGGCGTGTTATGTTTTTCACTCAAATGCGCTGCCACCAGCTGCGTCAGTTTTGAGGTATCGATGCGTCCCAAAATATCGGCGGCCTGCACATTACTTAAATGACCGAGGTCACCGCCCACCCGACGTTTGAGTGATAGCGGGTATTCGCCGTTATCCAACATCGTTTTGTCATGATTGCATTCCAGTATCAACGCATCGCAGTGCGACAGCTGTTCTTCCAAATGCGGTGTGCGACTACCCACATCGGTTAACAGTCCGAGGCGCTTGTCACCATTAGTAAAAACAAACTGACTCGGTTCACGCGCATCGTGTGGCACGGGAAACGGCTGCACGTCAATCTCGCCGATGGCAAAGGCGCTGTGACTGCAGATACGCTTTTGCTCCACCCGCGCACCCAGCCGATCCGCCGCAAAGGTGCCGCCAGTGGCCCACACGGGGATGCGGTACTTTCGTGCCAACGCACCCACGCCGTTGATGTGATCGCCGTGTTCGTGGGTGATCAGTACCGCGTCGATCGCCTCGGCAGAAGTGGCCAATCGCGCCAGCCGTGCCTCGGTTTCTTTCATCGAGAAACCGCAATCCACCAACAGACAGGTGCTACCCTGCTCAACCAGGGTAGCGTTGCCGCGGCTGCCGCTACCCAATGAGGCGAAGCGCATATCTAGTTCAACCGACCCAGGAGTAGTGTCAGCAAATGCCGCGCGACTTGAGAGTCATCCGCCACGCCTGATTTGTTGCGCACGCTGATGTGAACGGTCTCGCCCTCTTCCCGCACGTGAATCCAGTATTCTTCGCGCACGGTGGCGCTTCTTTTCTTGCCAAATTTCAGTTCTTCTTCCGTCAGACCGGAGGGCAGATCGTTGTAGATGTGAAAAATACGATTAGCGCGGTCGTGGTCTTCGATGACGAAACCCAGGTCAGCCAGCGCTAGGCTGGTGCGACGCCAGACATCTTCAAAATGAGCGTCGGCAATTATCACCGTGTGTTCGCTGTCATCCACATCGATGCGCGCCTTCAATGGTTTTAGCGGCACGCCAGCCACGTCTTTGCCCGCCAGATAACGTGCCAGTCGGTTGAGCATTTCCACGGCACGATCTTCATTGGCTGGGCGAAGTTCCCACTGTTGCCCGTCTGCGACCCGTTGGCCGTTACGTTGAGTCAGATAAATATCGGTACGACCGGCTTGTTCATCAGGTTCGATGCGAACGCGTAGGCTTTCACGCCAGTTGGCCTGCCCGTCATTCGATGCCTTATCGTCGGCATAACGATTTTTCCAGTTGGTTTCCAGCAGGCCGATAGCCGGTTCGTCGCGCTGCACACGATAACCGCGCTGGCTGAGAAATTGACGCACCAGTGGCCACACTTGTTCGGGTTCGGCCTCCGCCACCAACCAACGGCGTTGACCATCGCGCATGCGCGTCACACCTTTGCCCGGCGGTAAAACGCGTTCACCAATGCGTGGCGGTTTGTTGCACTGACAATCGGCAGCCTGCGCGACTGATGGCTTGGTGCCGGTTTTGATCTTGGGCAACACGGGACGCGCCAGGCGTGGATCACCCACGGGGGCCACCAGATCCGGAGGCACTTCCAGGGGTGCGAGCACGCGTGCGTCCTGCACGTCTTCATCGTCGCCGAACCAACTACAGGCGGATAACAGGCTCAAACTTGCGCCCGCGATCAGTAATCGGGAGCTGTTGCTTTTACACATAAATGAAGACATTGCGAATAAGGCTCTTTTGGTTTTGTAGGGTGGGCAGTGCCCACCAGGATGTGGTTTGGATTACCTGAGTGAGTGGGCGGCGCCCACCCTGGGTTATTTAATTCACGTTATTGACAGCACTCCTGCATGCTGCATGGCGGTACGCAGCGGTGCCCGACAGGACTCTCCCAGCGGGGTCAGCGGTAAGCGAATGCCCTCGGAGATCAGTTTCATTTCCTGCAGCGCCCATTTCACCGGAATCGGGTTGGCCTCAAGAAACAGCTTATCGTGCAGTGGGATCAGCAGTTGATTGAGCCGATCCGCTTCCTCACGATCTCCCCGCAGCGCTGCGGCGCACATCTCATGCATGGCTTTGGGGGCAACGTTGGCGGTAACTGAAATATCGCCTTTCGCACCCAGCAGGATTAGCTCCATGGCGCTGGCATCGTCGCCGCTGAACAAATCAATTTTGTCGCCGCAGCGATCGAGGATGTCCTGACCACGGCCAAGATCCCCCGTCGCTTCTTTAATACCGACGATGTTGCTGATCTCAGCCAGACGCTCCACCGTTTCCGGCAGCATATCCACTGCGGTGCGTCCGGGCACATTGTACAAAATTTGCGGGATTGCCACGGCTTCCGCCACGGCGCGGTGATGCAGGTACAGGCCTTCCTGGGTGGGTTTGTTGTAATAAGGCGTGACCAGCAGGCAGGCATCGGCGCCGGCTTCCATAGCACAACGCGTGAGTTCAATGGCCTCGCGGGTGGAATTGGCACCGGTGCCGGCAATCACCGGAATGCGCCCGGCGGCATGTTCCACCACCCGACGAATGGTCGCGCAGTGCTCCTGTTCGTCCAGCGTTGCTGACTCGCCGGTGGTGCCAACCGCGACGATGGCATCCGTGCCGTTGTCGACATGAAAATCGACCAGGCCGTCGAGCGCCTCGTTATCGACTGCGCCATCGGCCTTCATAGGCGTGACCAAAGCCACCATACTGCCGTGAAACATGGGAATTCTCTCCGCTACGTTACCGTTTGATCCGCGATCGCTAACCACGATAAACCGACCTGAAAATACAAAGACGCAATGGTACTGACCTGCTCTGTTGATGACAACATCTGTGCCGTTTTAGTCCACTTATCTGCCCCCTATTTTCGGCCAGGACAAGCCGACGCATCTGGCCAATGGTGATAAACTCCCGCCAATTAACAACAATAAGAGATCACACATGGACAGCTTTCTGGTCATCACCGCCCTCGGCGAAGACAAACCCGGCATCGTCGACAAACTCACACAAACCGTGGTGGATTGCAGCTGCAACGTCATCGACAGCCGCATGAGCGTGCTCGGCGGCGAATTTGCCGTCATCCTCATGGTCTCCGGCAAATGGAACGAACTGGCCAAACTGGAAGATTCACTTGCCCCCGCCAGTGAACCGCTGGGGCTCACCATCACCTGCAAGCGCACCGAGCCCGGCAAACCGGCCACGGATCTCATGCCCTACAACGTAGATGTCATTTCCATCGACCAGCCCGGCATCGTGCACAAACTAGCGCGGTTTTTCTCCGCCCGCGAAATAAACATTCAGGAACTCAACACCACTCAATACGCCGCCGCCCACACCGGCACACCCATGTTCGCCCTGCAACTCACCGCCAATATCCCCGCCAGCCTGCACATTGCCGGACTGCGTGATGAGTTTCTAGATTTTTGCGAGACTCAAAATATGGATGCCACCATGGAACCCATGAAGCCCTGATACAGCTAGGGAAAAGCAAGGGAAAAGCTAAAGATAAAAGAGCAAAGTAAAATTACGGAAGTTTCTTTCATCCGTCATTCCGGCGCAGGCCGGAATCCAGTGCACCATCAATCCATTTGAATTCCGGCCTGCGCCGGAATGACAAAAAATAGAGAAAAATATGAGCCCCGTGACCATCGGCAAAAAAGTCCCCAGCTTCAAGCTTCCCGCCACCGGAGAGCAAACACTCAAGCTGTCCGACTTCAAAGACAAGAAACTGGTAATTTATTTTTATCCCAAAGACAGCACACCAGGCTGCACCACCGAGGGTCAAAACTTCCGGGATAACTACAACAAGTTCAAACGCGCCAAAACAGTGGTACTGGGTGTCTCGCGCGACAGCATCAAGTCACACGAAAATTTCAAAGCCAAGCAGGCATTCCCGTTTGATCTGTTATCTGACAAGGAAGAAACTCTTTGTACGCTGTTTGATGTGATCAAAGAAAAAATGCTCTATGGTAAAAAATACATGGGCATTGAACGCAGCACCTTTTTACTTGATGAAAAAGGTGTGCTGCGCCAGGAATGGCGCAAGGTAAAAGTGCCCGGCCATGTAGATGAAGTGCTAGCCGCAGCCAAGGCCTTGTAGGCAACCGACCTTTTATTCTGGAGAATTTGAAATGGGTGTTCCCAGCAAAGAAGAACTCGATACGGCGCTTAACGAAGCCGCACACATGCGTGAACAGGGCAAAGATCCACATCACCTGGCCAAAGTGCTACTGAATCATAACTATCGCATCCTCACACTGGAAAAAGTACTACACGCTGCAGAACTTTATTTGCACTCTGGTCAGGCAGGTCGCGAACACAGCCAGTTGGTACGTGCTATCGAGACAGCAAAATATGCCAGCGCAAACACGGCAGACAAGGACCCGCTTGACTATGGCTTGTAACTAAATTTCAGGTTTGTCACTAGGTTTCAGGATTTTCAGATATCGGCTTCGGCCAGACATGCAGCACTGCCTTCACCAAGGTCGCCAACGGTATCGCGAAGAACACTCCCCAAAGCCCCCACAAACCACCAAACACCAGTACCGCAACAATGATTGCCACGGGATGCAAGTTAACCGCTTCGGAAAACAGCAGTGGCACCACCACATTTCCGTCTAATGCCTGAACTATGCCGTAAGCTAACATCAAGTAGGCAAACTCTGATCCCCAGCCCCATTGAAAAAACGCAATCATCGCCACCGGAATGGTCACCACTGCTGCGCCGATATAGGGAATGATTACCGATAGCCCCACCAACGCCCCAAGCAACGCAGCGTAGTCCAGCCCCATCAAAATAAAAACAATGTAGGACGTGCCTCCGACAATAAGAATTTCTGAAAATTTGCCGCGCACGTAGTTGCCAATTTGCTGATCCATTTCCGTCCACACCGTGGTGGCCAGCCCACGTTGTTTTGGCAAATATCCGCCAATCCATCCCAGTATCACCTGTTTATCTTTCAAGAAGAAAAAAACCAACAGCGGCACCAGGATCAGGTAAATCACAATAGCAATAAGACCAGGAATAGAGGACAGAGAAACCGATAACACACTCTGGCCAAAACCGGCCAATTCACCACGCAGGGAATTCATGATTTCCTTAACTTGTTGCTCTGAGACAATTTGTGGATATAGCTCGGGCAGGCGCATCAACATTTTCTGGCCGGAATCAATTTGCCGTGGTAATTCATGTACTAACTGCGCAACTTGGGCGGAGAGCATGGGAATCAACCACAACAACAAAAACAAAAACACAATAATAAAAACACAAAACACAATCAGCACAGAAAATATACGTCGCATGCCTTTGCGCTCCAACATGGCGACTACCGCTTCCAGTAAATAGGCAATCACCACGGCAGCTAATAATGGGGCCAACATGCCGCCCCAGAAAATCACCACAAAAAATCCGCCAGCAAGCAGCAGCGTTAAAATAATCGCTTGGGGGTCTGAGAAATTTCGCTGATACCAGGCTCGAAATATGTTCACGAGTTTTCCGGTGCAGTGACGCTTCCAATAGCTGCCTGCTCATCAAGCAACTCTTGATAAAATCGGGCGAACAAGGCTTCCAGCTCATCGATCACTTCATCCACCGCCCTGCCTTGCATGACGTGCTGCGTCATCAACACCGATGATTCATTGAGCAACTGAGGCTTATCCAACATGGAGTAGCTTGCCGAAAGACGTTTGATTGCAGCGACCACGCTTTCGTTTTCACCTCGCGGTGCGTGCTGTGGCTCGGGAATGGATTGTGGGGTTTCACGATGGCGGGCAAGCAAAAATTCGGCGTAGGCTTGCAGGTTTTCCCGCTCGGAGACTGCCAGCTTTTTAAAGACTGACAACAGCTTTTTTTCAGCTGGGCTCATCTCTTAACGCTCCTGCGCTCAGCTCAAAGGTTAAAGACTAAGAGCCGTCTTCCTGATGGGATTCACAATAGTTGCGCGCAAACTCCAGCAGCTCATCCATGGCGCATTGGCGGAATTTATGTTTTTGGTGCACAAACGAAAAGGGACGTTCCAACGGCGGATCCAGATCCAGCACTTCCACCGAACCCAGTTTGATTTCTTTAAGCAGTGTGGCACGAGAAATAATGCTCACTCCAATGCCGGCCTCGACGGCACCTTTGAGTGCCTCCAGGCTACCCAATTCCATGATGATATTGAGCTGGGCCGGATCAACACCAGATTCTTTGAGATAATCCATAATCACTTCGCGCGTACCTGAACCTTCTTCACGACAGATGAAAGGAAAACCCATGATGGCCTGCACGGGAATCTTGCTGCCCTGTTTTGCCAGCTCATGACCGGGGGGGGCAATGGCCACCAAACGATCTGTGCGACACGCTTCCACCGCCAGGTTTTTGTTATTCACCGGGGCTTCAACCACACCCAGATCGATCACATTATTTTCCACCATACTGACGATGCCATCGGTGTTGGAAACCTTGAGACGAATGTTCACGTCGGGATATTTTTCTTTGAAGTCGCCCAACAAGGCAGGCAGCATGTATTCGGCAATGGTGGTACTGGCGCCAAGAATCAAAACACCACTGATTTCACCGGTGAGTTCGCGCACGCTGTTTTCCAGATCATCATAAATCTCAAAAATCTTTTCAGCATGTTCGTAGACCCGTTCACCAGCGGCGGTGAGACTGATCTTGTTGTGGGTACGATCAAACAATCGCGTGTTGAAATGCTCTTCCAGCTGGCGCACCTGAAAAGTCACGGCGGGCTGGGTCATGTGAAGGGATTCGGCCGCTTTGGTGAAACTCAGTAAGCGCGCCACGCTATAAAATACATGCAGTCTACGGTCGGCCATAATCGAAGTGTTACCCCTGTGCCAGAGTTCAATTTACACGCGTGCAATACGCAAAATAGTAGCAATTAAGCGAAATAATGCAAAGATTCACACGTTTTATCGAGCGGAGCGATATCTCTGTAGGGGTGTTTTTTCATGTTCCTGGTGCATGTTGTTGATAGCGAAAAGCGTAGTACATCACCGGAATCACTACCAGGGTCAGCACGGTGGACACCAGGATGCCAAAGATCAGCGAAATGGCCAGGCCGCTGAAAATGGGATCATCGAGGATAAACAGCGCCCCCAGCATTGCCGCCAGCCCTGTGAGCACGATAGGTTTGGCGCGCACCGCGCCGGCGCGTAGCACCGCTTCTTCCAGCGCCAAGCCTGCTGCCACCTGCTGCTGAATAAAATCTACCAGCAATATGGAGTTACGCACAATGATGCCCATCAGTGCGATCATGCCGATCATTGAGGTAGCCGTATATTGCGCGCCCAGCAGAGCGTGTCCCGGCATCACCCCAATGATGGTGAGCGGGATCGGCGCCATGATAATCAGCGGCACCAAATAAGAACGAAACTGAGCCACTACTAACAGATAGATCAGAATAATCCCCACGCCGTAGGCAATGCCCATGTCGCGAAAAGTTTCAAAGGTGATCTGCCATTCGCCGTCCCATTTGAGGCTGTACTGATAGGGGTTTTCAGGTTGCGAAAAATAGTGTTGTCCCAACGGGCCGGTGGCCGTTTGTCCTTGCTCATTCAGGCGTGAGGCAATATCAAACATGCCGTATAACGGGCTGTCCAGCTTGCCCGCCAGATCACCGGTGACAAACACCACGGGTAACAGGTCTTTGTGGTAAATCGCCCTGTCGCGATGACTATGATTTACTGTCACCACATCGGAGAGGGACACCAGCGCACCTTTATTTTTACCGCTGTTAGCACGCAACTTCAGTGACATCAGCGCATCCATATTCGCCTTGTCAGCGACCGCAAAGCCCACGCGAACCGGCACCGGGTGTTTCACCGATTCACCGTGCAAGTAACTGATGTCTTCGCCACCCAGAGCCATGGCAATCGCTGAGACAATACTTTGCTGCGACACTCCCAACAGGGCAGCCTTGGCGCGATCCACTTTGACGATCTGCCGCGACGCTTGCACTTCTACGCTATCGTCCACATCCACCACGTCCGGCGTGTGCTCAAACACTTCACGCACTTGCTCGGCAACCTGACGCTGGCCGTCGTAATCAATGCCGTAAATTTCTGCCACCAACGGCGCCTGCACTGGCGGCCCCGGCGGCACTTCCACCACTTTTATATTGGCATGCAGGCGTTGACTGATGGCCGCCAGCGCTGGGCGCACGCTGGCGGCGATGTCGTGACTCTTGCGTTCACGCTGGTGCTTGCCGGCCAGGTTCACCTGCACATCACCCACATTCGCGCCCCGGCGCAAATAATACTGACGCACCAGGCCATTAAAATTGATCGGTGCTGCGGTGCCGGCGTAGGCCTGATAATTTTCCACCTCGGGCACGGTCACCAGGTAATCGCCGATCTCGCGCAACACGCGCGCGGTTTGCTCGACGCTGCTGCCCTCCGGCATATCCACCACCACCTGGAATTCAGATTTGTTATCAAACGGCAGCATCTTCAATACCACGACCTTGAACACCGGCAAGGCCACCGAGACACCGATCAATACGATGATGATGCCAAACAACCACCAGCGTCGCCCTCGTCCACTGTCGCCACCCAGCATCGGCCCCATGAATCGCTGAAACAGCGGTAACAACTTATCGTTAGTTTCCTTGCTATCGGTTGCCGCGTTATCTGCACTATCTACACCAGCGTGTTGCTGACGATGCAACAGCTTGTAGGTCATCCACGGGGTGACCACAAAGGCCACCGCCAGGGAGATCAACATTCCCATGCTGGCATTGATAGGAATGGGACTCATGTACGGCCCCATCAGGCCGGTGACAAAGGCCATGGGCAAGAGTGCGGCGATTACCGCCAGGGTGGCAAGAATAGTCGGCCCACCCACCTCGTCCACTGCCAGGGGAATAATCTCGCGCAGATTTTTGTCGCCCATCTTCATGTGCCGATGGATGTTTTCCACCACTACAATGGCGTCATCCACCAGGATGCCGATGGAAAAAATCAACGCAAACAACGACACCCGATTGATGGTGAACCCCCATGCCCAGGAGGCAAACAGCGTCGCCGCCAGGGTAATCACCACCGCAGTGCCGACGATAAAAGCCTCGCGCAAACCCAGCGCGAACAGCACTAACAACACCACAAAACCGGTGGCAAATATCAGCTTGCCAATGAGTTTTTGCGCCTTGTCGTTGGCTGTGGCGCCGTAGTTGCGAGTCACCGTGGCATGAATGCCGTCTGGCACGAAGGTGCCTTTCAATTGTTCGAAACGGTTGATCACCTTGTTAGCCACATCCACCGCATTGACGCCGGGCTTTTTAGCGATGGCCACGGTCACCGCCGAATGATCGCCCTGTTTATTGCCTAACCAGACGTAGTGCTCCGGCTGGTCGGCACCGAGACGAACCTCGGCCACGTCGGATAGATGAATCGGCCGCCCGTTACTGACGCCGATGACCAATGTGCCCACTTCATCGGCATTGGCAAGAAACTGCCCGGCATGCACCTGAATCTCTTGATTGTCGCTGACCAGTTGTCCAGCGTGTTGTGAGCGGTTGGCCGCCTGTAACGCAAGTCGCAAATCATCCAGCACGATACCGTAGCCTGCGAGCCGTGCCGCATCCGGCAGCACATGCACCACCCGATCTGCTCCACCAATGGTGTAGATATCCCGTGTCCCTGGCACCCGTTTCAGCTCGGCCTCGATGGCGTGTGCCACCTCCTGCAACTGGTAGGCGCCGGTGGCGGCATCGTCGCCCCACAGGGTGAGGGTGACGATGGGCACGTCATCAATGCCCTTGGGTTTGATGATGGGTTGGCCGACGCCAAGATTCTGGGGTAACCAATCCTGGTTAGAATAAATCGCGTTGTACAGACGCACGATGGCCTGGGTCCGATCCTCCCCCACCTCGAACTGCACGGTGAGCACCGCCTGCCCCAACTTCGAAACCGAATAGACATGTTTGATGCCGGAGATTTCCGAGAGGATTTGTTCGGCCGGCGTGCTCACCAGCTGCTCTACTTCCTGTGCACTGGCGCCGGGAAAGGCGATAAACACATTGGCAAAGGTCACGTTGATCTGCGGCTCTTCTTCGCGTGGGGTGACCAGCACCGCAAATGCGCCCAGCAACAAACCCACCAGCGCCAGCAGAGGCGTGATCTCGGATAGCAGAAAGGTCTTGGCAATGCGCCCGGAAATACCCAGTTTTGTGCTCATTGGCGCGTCTCTTTATTGCGCACGTTGCGCTTTCAGCAGCACACCGGCCTTCACCGGATCCAGCGCCACCTGTTCCCCGACTTCCAGCCCCGCCAGCACTTCGCTGCGATCGCCGGTATCACCGTCAGTAAACTGTCTGCCCACTCGCACGGCGCGAAAACCCACCCGCCCCTGCGCATCCACGACGTACACCGCCGTCACCTCACTGCGATGCACCACGGCGCGAGCTGGTACCAGCAGGCGTGGTTTTTCACCAATCACAAAAGAGGCCTTGGCGAACATACCGGGATAAACCCCGGCGGGCACTGACAACAATTCTGCACGCACGGTAAAATTGTGACTAACCGCATCGGCGTAGGGGTACACGGTGATGTTATTGCTCACCATGGGCGTGGTCTTGTTGATACCGATGCGCACTTCACCGTGTTTGCGCACTGCGGCCACCACCGATTGCGGCACGCTGGACGTCGCGCGCAACTTGGCCAGCGAGAAGCCGGCCATCAGTGGTGTGCCCGGGCGTACTTGTTCACCCACATTGACTTGACGCTTCACCACAATGCCGGCATAAGGCGCGCGCACCACGGTATATTCCAGTTGCTGCTGCGCCTGTTTCAGGTCGGCCTCTGCAGCCTTCACCTTCTGCTGCGCCGCCTTGAGATCAGCGCTGCTTTTGTCCAGTGCCGACCTGGCCACCAGCTTGCGGGCGAACACGGACTGGGTGCGCTCGTGCGCGGCCTGTGCCTGGGTCAGCCGCGCAGCCGCCTCTTTTAATGTCGCCTCGGCACGCGCCAACCCGGCCTGTTGTTCCTTATCGGTGAAACGTAGTAAGACTTCTCCTTGCGTGACCACATCGTCCACGTCAAAAAAGATTTGTTTGATGCGCCCCGTGGTTTCTGCCGCCAGGGTTGCCTGATGCACCGCTTCAATCACCGCATCGGCGACAAACATTTCCGGCTTCACTTGTTGTTCGACGGTCGCCACAGCCAATGGCGCGGCGACAACACTGCCGGCCAGCAACAACCAGCCACCAAGCAGCCAGACCAGCCGTGGGCGCAACAGCACGTGGGGTGTACCCATAAACAATCTCCCTGTTCACAAAGCAGGCCGCGATATAACGACCCGACCAAAAGCAGACGAATCAGCAGCATAGCAGTATATTGAATATTAGAGAAGTCTAATATTCAATATACTGGGCGGAACTCGGTAGCCAGCCTATACTTAACCATGTGCAGTTACATTTAACCCGGTTTATCCCTGACAACGAGATGCTCATGCGCCCGAAACAATTATTTACCACACTTAGTTTGTTGCTCACCGCCGCACTGCTGAGTGCCTGTGCTTCGCCCTTTGTGGTACAGGTCAGCGCCATCGCCGAACCCGGTGTAGAAAGCGCTAATACCCCTTATGTGCTGCGCAACGGGAATACCGAAGGCAAGGAAGATGATCTGTTCTTTCGTGAATTCAGCGCCTACTTTATCCCCTTACTGGCCGAAAAAGGCTACCAACGCGTCGACTCACGGAAGGATGCCGACCTGGAAATATTTTTTCGCTACGCTGTTTCCGATGGCCGCAGCGGAGTAGAAACTTTCACTCACCCCATTTACGAAACCATTGGCGGCAACACCTTCAACATCACTGAAACCAAAACCGATAGCAGCGGTACGACCACGACTACACGCAGCACGGTGCACATCCCACTGCAAACACTCTATGTGGGCACTGCCGTGGAAAGTAGCAGCTACACCCTGTACACCAGCAGCGCTGCACTGGAGGCCTACAAAATCAATCCCAAAGGCAAGGTACTGTGGAAGACGCTGATGAACATTACCAGCGAGTCAAACGACCTACGCGCCACCATGCCCATCATGGCAGTGGCCGCTGCACCTTATATTGCCGGCAACAGTGGCGTAGCCAGGACCATTAAACTGAAACGGGATGATCCGAGGATTAGCACAATCAGGAAAAGCGCTGGGCAGTAAAGTTATTCATCAGTGGTGGTTAATTTCAGCGTGCGCGTATCGGCGACCGGCTGCCGATTCGGCAAACTTTTCTGCATGGCGAGCATCACCTTTTCCGCCGTGGCGCGATAGGCGGTGAGCTTGCCACCGTAGATGGTCAGTAACCGAGGTTCGTGTGAAATATCTGTTTGTAAAACTGTTTCGCGCTGGCGTTCACCGTAGGCGCAGTCGTGTTGATTTTCTGTAGCCGGCAACACCCTTAAACCTGCAAAGGCTGAGCGCACATGTGGTGCGGCTGAAAAATAATGGCAGTAGGTTTCCAGCAAATAGTCTTGTTCTTCCGGCAACGGTTGCACCCCAGCGGGATCACTGGTGAAGCGGGTTTCTGTAGTGCCCAGCAGGATGGCATCCTCTTCAGCACCATCGCCATGCCAGGGCATGACAAACACCGGACGTTGGTCGCGGGGTGATTCCAGGTAATAGATCCCCTGCTCCAGCTTACCGTCTAACACCAAATGGGTGCCCTGAACCAGATCCGTGTTCAGTGATTTCGGTGCCGGATCGATACGGCTTAGCACCTCGTTGGCCCAGGGGCCGGCGGCGTTGACAATCACTGCGGCGGTGCAGACGTACTCCTGCCCGCTTTGCTGGTAACGTATTTGCCAGCTTTCCTTTCCCACACTCCCAGGTTTGGATGCCGATATAAATGTGGTTTGCGTTTTCAGTTGTGCGCCCAGCGCCTGTGCAGAAGCCATCACTGCACGCGTTAGTGCTGCGTCATCAGTTTGTGCATCCTGATACTGAAACACGGTACGCAGACCGACAGTATTCAAGCCATCCAGTTTTTCCCACTGAGCACGTGGCACACGCTGAAACTTTCCACCACCTAACAGTGAATAGAGTGCCAAGCCAGCAGCAATTACCCAGCGACTACGTACCGAATGGGCATAAACCGGAATAAAGAAAGGCCGCAGCTGGACTAGCCCCGGGGCATTTTTTAACAACAGCGCACGCTCACGCAAGCACTCTCGCACCAGGGCAAACTCCCCGTGTTCGAGATAACGCAGGCCGCCGTGAATCAGTTTACTGGAACGGCTTGAAGTACCACTGGCCAACTCGCCCTGTTCCAACAGCAATACGTGATGACCCGCCGCTGCCGCTGCCTGCGCCACGCCGACACCATGAATACCGCCGCCGATCACCAGCACGTCATAGTGATCACTCTTCATCACTTTTTCCTGCTGACGATTGTGAGACATCGGTTGTCTGTAAACGCGGATCATTGAATAAGCCACCCACATTCCAAGTCTCGATCAAGCTGGCGCCGCGCGAAAACCAGTGTAGCGCCACATCAGCGTCCACTACATCATAAAGTGCCCATTGCCACACGCCCGGCCACAACTCATCTTTCTCAGGTATCTTTTTGTAGTTACAAAACAGCACATCGGGCGCCAGTCGTTCTGCCTGTTGGCGGTCGGCATCGTTCCATTTTGACACCACCCAGCCAATATGTTGCATGCCGGCATCCCGCGCGACCTGCAACACCGCCGCATCAAAGGAGATCAAACTACAGTTATGCTGGTGCGCTGCCAACGCAGATACCATTTTTTGCGCCACGACTTTGGTACCGAACTTTTCAACGGTTTCGGTTTTGATTTCCACAAAGGCGGTGGCCTGCGGCCATTGCGACAGTAGTTGCAACACATCTTCCAGCGTGGGTATTGGCTCGTCTGCGAAGCGCACATCAAAGCGTTTGCTTTCACTCGCTCGCAACAGTGCAATCTCGGCAGCCGTCAGTTGATGAATATTACCTTCGCTTCCCGTGATGCGTTGCAGTTCGGTGTCATGAAATACCATCGGCACTCCGTCAGCACTAAATTGCACATCGAATTCAACGTAATGCGCACCGGCTTGTAGCGCTTCACGCAGGGAGACCAAGGTATTTTCGGGATAACACTGGCTGTAACCACGATGAGCCACCAATCGATGCGCCAGAGTTACGGGGGTCTGCATGGTTTATCCTTTCTGTTTGTCCACTGCCGCCAATAATTCACTACGCCATTGCTGGTAACGTTCACACAGCGCTACATTATTTAGCGGCACAAAATGGGAAACCTCACCCTCATCGCGCCAATCTTTTTCAGGGCTGGCCAGCAAAAATGCCAATCCCTTTGCGGTCGCCTCTATTTCTGGTGCCCGCTCTACCGGCAACTGGCTGACATCGGCCAAGCGCTGGCACAGTCCATCCAACACCGACAAACCGCCACTGACCGTTATGTTCTGCAAGGCAACACCAGCACGGTGCATTTCTTCCAGGTTAAGACATAACAGGAAGATGATACTTTCCAGCACCGCCACTATTTTCTCTGCCGGTTGTGCACCCCCGGCAGGCAAGCCAACAAATTGCGAAGCAAATTGCGGTAACCAGAAGGGGGAGCCCAGACCAGAAACACCGTTCAGGTATAGCGGGATTTTTTTTGTGGTGCTCAGCCAATGCGCATACTGGCTCTGCGCGTCCTGTATCGAAAGATCTAGTTCGTTGGCCACTGCCAGCAGTGCGCTGCCTGCGCCATTCACGGTGGCCTCTAAAACCTGAATGGTCTGCTCGCCATCATCCCACACGACGCTGTGCAATAAATTCTCTTGTGCTGGATTTTCCGTGGCAACATTTCCAGGCGTCAAAACACACTGCATAAATGCGCCAGTACCAATGTTGATATGAGCAGTGCCTGCTTCGAGGTTCCCGTGGGCAAACAATGCGGCCGATTGATCGCCCGTACACACGGTTAACGGAATTGAAGTGCCCGCTACTTCCAGTTTGCCAAACGGAAAACGGTTGGCGACACATTGCGGCAGATACTCGTCTGTCACACCAAACAGGGTTAGCAAGTCATCGGACCAGTTTCGTTGTCGCCAATCCCACAACAAACTGCGTGAAGCATTCGCAGAATCAACCATCAAGGGATTTTCTTTTAACAAACGAAAAAGTAAAAAACTGGCCAGTGAACCACAGACGAGAGTGCCTCTTTTCTGCGCGGACTGCACTTCGGCCAGGTGTGCGAGACACCAGTGAATTTTGCTGATGCCATAATGTGCGCTGGGCAATAGGCCAGTGATGGCGCGAATCCGTGGCCGCTGAGACTCGAACTGCTGCATCCACTGTTGTGCGCGCCGATCCTGCCAGCTAATGGCCGGTGACAGTGCAGCTCCGGTATCCCGATCCCAACAGACAATATTGGAACGCTGAGTGGCCAGACCGGCGGCACGGATGCGCTGATCGTCGGTGCCAAGCTGCCCAATGGCGTCAGCCAAGGCATCACGCACCGATTGCACGATTTCATCGACATCCTGCTCCACCCAATCCGCTTGCGGATGGCTGACTCTCACTGGTCGTGCGGCACTAACCAATTGTCTGCCGCGCGCATCAAAAACGACCACCCGGCTCGCGTGTCCGCCCTGGTCTATGGATAAAAATACCTCATTATCAGCACTGGCAGAGATACAAGGTTCCTCCACACAACGTTCCTCCACGAAATTTGGCGACTTTCCACCACGCGGCGCTTCATCAGTACAGGCTTCCCGCTATGTCACGCCCTTTTGGCGGCACTTGATCGACCCACGAGCAACCCTCTCCCCTGCCCAAAGCCGCACCACATCTACCATTCAAACAACATTAGAATATTAGTTGACATTAATATTATAATCAGGCTAAACTCCGTATCAAGTTCTACGAACCCCTCTGTAGAACATATTTTGACCCTGCACCCCTTTGCTCCTCCCTCCTCCTGAGCACTCGCAGGGTCTTTTTTTTGCCTACGATTACTACCCACAGTTACTACCCGCATCCCCGCTAAGAAACGCCGCTAAAACGGTACTTCGCAGGATACCGCGATGGGCTCACCCATCAGCGGATGCACAAAAGCCAGCGACTGCGCGTGCAACAACAACCTCGTCGACCTGGCCTGTGCCTGCTCATTAGCATAGAGCCGGTCACCCAAAATCGCATGCCCCATTGATTGCATGTGCACTCGCAACTGATGCGAACGCCCTGTCTCCGGTACCAACTCTACCCGCGTACTCTGTGCATCGATGCCCGCTCCTAGCACCTTGAACAAAGTACGCGACGGCTTGCCCAGTTGGTGATCCACCTTTTGCCGCGGTCGGTTTGGCCAGTCGCAAATCAGCGGCAAGTCGATTTCGCCCGAACTCTCCCGCACAAGCCCGTCGACCACCGCAACGTAGGACTTTTGCACCTCACGTCGTTGAAACAACGCGCTTAATTGGCGATGCATTTCTTTATTGCGCGCCAACACCAACAAGCCCGACGTTTCCATGTCCAGTCGATGAACAATCAGGGCATCGGGAAACTCCACCTGAACGCGTGAAATCAAACAGTCCTGTTTATGCTCGCCGCGCCCCGGCACTGATAACAGGCCGCTGGGTTTATTTACCACCAACAGCGCATCATCGGTGTGCAAAACATCCAGCCCGCGGTCGGCGGGTGGCTGGTAATCGGAGCCTGAAGTTTTGGCCATCGTTATGCGTTCCCATCTCAGAATATGTGCACACGGCCACTAAACAAAAAATACCCAGCGTACAGCAACGAGAAAATATCAACGGTGAATTATAAAGGCCACTCAGTGAGATTGCTTGCGACGTCAGTGACCCCTGAGCAGCGGGTTCTGGAATTAGCTAAAAATGGGGATTGTTCTATACTTTTCGCTCGTTCACTAACTGATTCACCTTGTGGGAGGGGTGTTGTGAAAATGAAATCTCCAATTTTCCGTGCTTACCCCAATCACCCGCTGTTGTTTTGTCAGACACACAATTCATCAAGTAACCGCCAAGCGTAAAAAATACCTTGTTGCTGACAAGCGGCCTCATTAACTGAGTAAATTAGTATGTTGACAATTTCCGAATATAGTTTAATTCTTATGCTTTAAACAGTCATTTCAAATATATGTTTAATTGATCTGCATATACAAATTTTAAACCATGAACCTGTTGGGAGGTGCCTATCGTGGAAACAGCGGATGTAGCCCAGAAGTATGATTTTGATGTGGTTCGGTGGTTTTCGGTGGCAACCGTCATCTATTTGGTGGTCGGTACCCTGATCGGCGTCTACATCGCGGCTGAGCTGGCCTGGCCTGTGCTCAACCTCGATAGCCCCTACCTTTCCTTTGGTCGTTTGCGACCATTACACACCAACGCGGTCATCTTCGCCTTCGGCGGCTGTGTGCTCATGGCTACCGGTTTCTATAGCGTGCAACGCACCTGCGGCGTGCGACTATGGAGCAACAAGATGGCCTGGTTCACCTTCTGGGGCTGGAATCTGATCATCGTGCTGGCGGTAATTACCCTGCCGCTGGGCCTCACCCAAGGCAAGGAATATGCGGAGCTGGAATGGCCTATCGACATCTTGATTGCGGTGGTGTGGCTGTCCTTCACCATCAACTTCATCATGACCATCGCCATCCGCAAAAGCTCACACATTTATGTGTCCAACTGGTTCTTCCTCGGCATGATGGTGATGATCACCTACCTGCACGTCGTCAACAGTCTGGCGATTCCGGTGGGAATGTTTAAATCCTATTCCATCTTTGCCAGTGTGCAGGACGCGATGATCCAGTGGTGGTGGGGTCACAATGCTGTCGGCTTTTATCTCACCGCCGGCTTCCTCGGCATCATGTATTACTTCGTGCCCAAGCAGGCAGATCGCCCGATATTTTCCTACCGGCTCTCGGTGTTGCATTTCTGGTGCCTGATGTTTGGCTATGTGTGGTTAGGCGCACACCATTTGCATTACACCGCCTTGCCCGACTGGACAGGTTCTCTCGCTGCCGCTATCTCCATGGCAATGATCGTGCCCTCCTGGGGTGGTGCGGTGAATGGCATGATGACCCTCAGTGGTGCCTGGGACAAACTGCGCACCGACTATGTGTTGCGCTTCCTGATCATCTCACTGGCCTTCTACGCCATGTCCACCTTCGAAGGCCCGGTGATGTCACTGAAAGTGGTTAACGCTCTGTCACATTACACCGACTGGACCATCGGCCACGTCCATTCCGGCGCATTGGGCTGGGTGGGCATGGTGGGTGCCGGTGCGATTTATCATCTGCTAACCCGCTTGTGGAAAACGGAGATCTATTCCACCAAGCTGGTGAATATGCACTTCTGGTTAGCCACCATTGGCATCGTGATCTACATCGTGGCGATGTGGATCTCCGGCATCATGCAGGGCCTGATGTGGCGCGACTATGATGAGTTCGGCACCCTGACCTACACCTTTGCAGAATCCGTTGCCGCCATGCATCCCTACTACGTGATGCGCATGACCGGCGGGTTCATCTACTTCAGCGGCGCCGTGGTCATGCTCTACAACATGGTGATGACGATTCGCCAGGCGAGTCGAGAGCCAAGCATAAGCAGCGCACCGGCGCAGGCCTAAGGGAGAAAAGACCATGGCTGATAAAATCTATTCAACAAAATTTCAGGACAAGATGGAGCGCAATGTCTGGGCGCTGTTACTGACCCTGATGCTGGTGCTCACCGTGGGTGGCATCGTCGAGATTGTGCCTTTGTACTATATCGACAGCACCATGGAGAACAATGCACACCCGGAAATCCTCTGGCAGCCCAAGGCAGGACAAACGCTGGCCGACTGGAAACCGGGGGATGGCATTCGCCCCTACACCGGGCTGGAACTGGCCGGTCGCGACGTGTATGTCCGCGAAGGCTGCTACCTGTGTCACTCACAAATGATCCGTCCCTTCCGCGATGAAAAGGAACGCTACGGTCACTACTCACTGGCTTCGGAGTCTATTTATGACCACCCCTTCCAGTGGGGCTCCAAACGAACGGGACCTGACCTGGCGCGCGTCGGCGGCAAGTACTCTAACCAGTGGCATGTTAAACATCTCACTGCGCCACGTTCAGTGGTACCGGAATCGGTGATGCCCAATTATCCGTGGTTTGCGGAGAATATGCTGGATGTCGCCACAATGACGGCCCATCTCAAAGGTATGCAAACCGTTGGAGTGCCCTATACCGACCAGGACATTGCCACCACGGCGGCTGAAGTTGAAGGCAAGACAGAGATGGATGCCATGGTGGCCTATCTGCAAGTATTGGGCACGATGGCCAAGCTCGATGATGAGGTAGTCTATCGTGAATAATCTCAAAGACTATTTTCATACCGACTGGAGCGCCATGACCCAGCACGACTGGTTGGGACTCATCATGACGGTTGTGGTGTTCTTTGTGATGCTCGGTCTCTATCTCTACATTTTCCATCCAGCCAACAAGGAACGGTTTGAATCACATCGTTACATCCCGCTGGATGATGAGCAGGGTTTACATGAGCACTCTCCCAGGCATTTCCAAAATAAAAAGGAAGCGGAGGAACAACAATGAGCGATAAGAAAAATCCAACCGATGCCCCGGATACTGGCCACATCTGGGATGGAAATCTGCGCGAGCTGACCAATCAACCGCCCAAATGGTGGATGAACACGCTCATTTTAAGCGGTGTGTTTATTGTGGTGTATTTCATACTCTACCCATCTATCCCCCTGATTCATGGCTCCACCAAGGGCCTTCTTGGCTGGACGCAAATGAAGCGCCTCAATGAAAATGTGGCAGAGATCGAAAAAGTCCGCGCGCCCTTTGAAAATAAACTCAAAGGTATGTCGGCAACGGCCATCCTTGCCGATGACGAACTATCCAACTACACCGTTGCCTCCGCCAAGGTGCTGTTTGGTGATCGCTGCGCACCCTGTCACGGCGCCGGCGGTTCCGGCAATCCCGGCTTCCCGGTACTGGCCGATGATGACTGGCTCTACGGCGGCAGCGTCGACACCATCCAACAATCCATCACCAATGGTCGTGGCGGCATGATGCCCGGTTTCGCTGCCATGCTTAACGAGCAGCAACTGGATGACCTCACGAAACACGTGGTGGCCATGAGCAAGGGCAGCGAGCACGCTCCCGGTAAGGCGCTGTTTATGGCTCAGGGGTGTATCGGCTGTCACGGAATGGATGCCAAAGGCATACAGATGATGGGCTCCGCCAACCTGACCGATGCCATCTGGCGTTTTGCACCCGGTGGCGAAGAGAGTGTTAAGTACACCATTCAGCATGGCGTAAACTCTGGTGCAAAAGACGCCCGCAATGCCGAGATGCCCAGCTTCCAGCATAAGTTAAGCGAGACGGATATCAAAAAATTGGCGGTGTATGTCTACAAACTGGGCGGTGGGCAATAGCTTGTTGCCAGCTGTGAACAACGGTTAGAACGCCTTAATCGTCATTCCGGCGCAGGCCGGAATCCAGGGGCTTATACCCCGCATTGTCGCAACAACAGATGCAAATGAAAAAACCTATATCGAAGAGTAATGGGTGAAACTTGATACTCGACTGAATATCCAATTTAGAGCAACTGGATTCCGGCCTTTATGCCCCAGAGGGTATACGCCGGAATGACGGTAGTTGGTATTTCATTAACACAGAGGACACATTATGGACGCTGTTGCCATTGGTTCAATTCTCGCGGTAGGCATCACTATTGCCATCGTCATCTTTCTGGCCATTCGTATTGGCTACCTCATCAATCACACCCATTCGGACGATTGAATGCTGTGCTGCGGGCATTATCAGATTCACCCGCAGCACAGCACCCTAACTATTTGTAGATGATTTAATACAAGAGCCAATACACACGTGAGTGAACCATCCACGCAAGTCGATCTGAAAAATCTGGAAGAACTCTACCACGAGGCTGAGTACTGGCACGTCAACACCGGCGGCAAGACCATTCACGCCAAACGCATGCCCGGATTTTTCCGGCGCATCAAGTGGATCAGCATGACCGTATGGCTGGCCTTTTTCCTCGGTCCCTACCTGCGTTGGAATGGCCAACAGGCTATCCTTTTCGACATCCCCGGCCGTCAGTTTCATCTCTTCAACATTACCATCCTGCCGCAGGATGTGTGGATGCTCGCTCTGGTGATGCTGTTTTTTGCCCTACTACTCGCCGCCGTCACCTCGGTAGCCGGACGCGTTTATTGCGGTTATTTTTGTTTCCAAACGGTGTGGACTGACATCTTCATCTGGCTTGAAGAAAAGCTCGAAGGCCCTCCGTCAAAACGCGTCAAATTAGACAACGCCCCGTGGAGCTTCACCAAGTTTCGCATCAAGCTAATCAAACATATTGCCTGGCTGGCCATCGGCCTGCTCACCGGTATCAGTTTTACTCTGTGGTTTGGTGACGCCTTTCAACTCTGGAAGGACTACCTCACCCTGCAGGCACCCACGTTTGCCTGGGGCACGGTTGGCGTGTTTGTGTTTTTCACTTATCTGTTTGCCGGTTTCATGCGTGAGCAGGTCTGTTTCTGGTTATGCCCTTATGCCCGCATTCAGGGCGTGATGTATGACCGCGAAACCATTCTACCGACCTATGATTTTGGGCGTGGCGAACCCCGCGGTAAACTGAAAAAAGGCAGTCGCACCGAAGGTGGCGAACAGGGTGACTGCATCGACTGCAAACAATGTGTTGCTGTCTGTCCCACGGGGATCGACATCCGTCATGGCCAACAGGAGGGCTGTATCACCTGCGCGCTATGCCTTGATGCCTGTGACGCGGTGATGGACAAAATTCATCGACCCCACGGCCTGATTCGGTATTCCTCATTGGATGAAATCGAAGGCAAGCCTACGGTAAAAATCTACCAGCGCCCTCGTGTACTGGTTTACTTCGTCATTATGCTGGCAGCCATCGGTGGCATCATTTATGGCCTGGCGAACCTCGGCTCACTGGAACTAAAAGCTCTGCACGAACGCCAACCTTTGTTCGTGATGCAGAGCGACGGCTCGATACAGAATAAATATGTGCTCAAGGTGCTCAACAAAACCGATGCTGATATGCCGGTGAGGATCACCGTGAGTGGCAACGATGCAATACGGCTGATCAATGCCGACAAACCGTTCGTTGCCAGGCAGGGGCGTGTTACCGCCCATACTATTTTCCTGCGCATCCCCGGTGATAGACTGAACGCAGAACGTATTCCCGTCACTCTGCACGTAAAAGACAGCGCAGACCCGGCACTGTTTGCCGAATACCAGAGTATGTTTTTTGGCCCGGCCCAATCAACGAAACCATGAGACAAAAAATCATGCACACATCCAACGCTCCACAATCCAGCATTTCACAGTCAAACAAGGAAGCCATGCGCAATCCCTGGTTCCTGAGTTTACTGGGCATCGTTGTCGTGTTCCTGGTGGTCAATGCCACCTTTATTGTGTTTGCCGTGAGCACCAACCCGGGGCTGGTGAGCGACGACTATTATGAGCAGGGCCGTGAATATGAAAAAAATGCGACCACCCTGCTGGCCGCTCGCAACAATCTCCACTGGACCAGCAAGCTGGAAATCCCAAAAATCATCTACACCAACACCCCCGCCAATTATCGGTTCAGTGCGGTGGATTCTCGTGGTGTGTCCATCATGGACGCGGATGTGAAATTTATTCTCTACCGTCCCTCCGACGCCAACGTGGATTTTGTGCAAGCCGTCGAACAGATCGCACCTGGTCTGTATCAAACCAAACTCAGGTTTCCCCTGCAGGGTATTTGGGATCTCAATCTTAAAGTTATCAGCGGTGATGATGTCTTTCAGCAAACCCGACGGGTCTCGGTACAACGCCCTTCAGGTGTAACAGGGCAGTGACCCGGATACCGTGAGTACCGTGCAGCCACTACAAGCGGAACCCCTTGCGGCCGCAATGGCCGCAGACAGCGATGGCTGTTTCCACTGTGGCCTGCCTTTACCCAAAAATCTCAAATTTGAACAAACCATTGATGGCAGTCCACGCCAGTTTTGTTGCCCTGCCTGCCAGGCGGTGTGCAGTGCTATTTATGATGCCGGGCTTGACGGCTTTTACGATCGCGCTCCACAGGGTGTGCTGGCTCCTCCACCCGAAACCGCTAAAGACCTGGCCCTCTACGACCTCGACGAAGTACAGGCCGAGTTTGTTAGCGACTTAGGCTTGCAGCGTGAAATCCACTTGTTGGTGGAAGGTATTCATTGTGCGGCCTGCGTGTGGCTCATTGAACGTTCATTGGGTCAGTTACCCGGTGTGCTCGACGCCAAGGTCAACCTGTCGGGCAAACGTCTTTTTCTCAAATGGGACAACGATCAAATTAAACTCTCGCAAGTGCTCGCCCACCTGGGGCAGGTCGGTTACGCCGCCGTGCCCTACGACCCGGCTGTGGCCGAAGAGCGACTCAAAAAACAAAACCGCAATTTGCTGTTACGCATGGCTTTTGCCGCCTTTGCGATGATGAACCTGTTGTGGATTTCCATCGCTCTGTACAGCGGCGCCAATGACAGTGAGTTCCGCAACCTGTTCCACTGGGTGGGTTTTACCCTGGCCACACCTACCCTGTTTTATTCCGGTTATCCATTTCTGTACAGCGCCTGGACCGGCCTAAGACGTCTGCATCTCACTATGGATTTGCCCATCGCCATCGGCGCACTCTCTACTTACAGTTATTCCCTTTATGTCACATTAATCCCGACGGCCAGCGGTGAAGTATATTATGACACGCTGGTGAATTTCCTGTTTGTTATTCTAGTGGGACGTTATCTGGAGGCCATGTCCAAACGCCAGGCAGTGGACTCCACTCAACGTCTGCTGGAACTGCAACCGCGGGCGGCCACGGTATTGCGTGAGGGTGAATCGGTACTGCTACCCATTCGCGCAGTGAGGCCGGGAGATACAGTGCTCATCAAACCCGGTGAGCAAATCCCGGTGGACGGCATCGTGATGCAAGGCCACAGCAACGTGGATGAATCCATGCTCAGCGGGGAGTCGCATCCTGTGCACAAACAGCAAGACGACAAGGTGTCGGCGGGTACCCTGAATACAGACAGCATACTGACGGTGCGCGCCGAAGGCGTGTTACGCGACACTTCACTGGGACGCATCATCCGTCGGGTAGAAGAGGCGCAGGCCTCCAAGGCACCCATTCAATGCACCGCAGATCGCATCGTGCCCTGGTTTGTGGCCACCACCCTACTGCTGGCCATGCTGACCTTTTTCTGGTGGTTGAACACCGACTTCGAGCTGGCGCTGATGGCGGCCACTGCGGTACTCATCATCACCTGTCCCTGCGCCTTTGGCCTGGCCACACCCATGGCCATTGCCTCGGCCTCCGGCCTGGCCGCGCGGTTTGGCATCCTGATTAAAAACGGTGGCGTACTGGAAACACTCTCTCACATCGACCATGTGGTGTTCGACAAGACCGGCACCCTCACCGAGGGCCGCATGCAGGTGCAGGACATTGCCACAAGCAAACCGATGGATGCACAGACCCTCATGCAATACGCCGCGTCACTGGAAGCCTATTCGGAACACAGCATCGCCAGAGCCATTTGCCGTTTTGTGAAAGACCAGGATATCCCTCCTCTGGTTGCACAACATTCTCCACAACAGGTTGAAAACACCCCCGGCCGCGGCATCCTGGGCATGGTGAGTGATCAAATGGTGCTGGTCGGCACCCAACAGTGGCTGCAACAAAACCGAATTACGCTGGATGAAAACTTGCAACGAGATGCCCAACAATGGGAGGCACTGGGTTCCAGCTGTGTGCATGTTGCGATTGATGGACTGCATCGGGGCGTCATCGCCATCAATGATCAATTGCGTGCAGATGCAAAGACCCTGGTAGATGCCCTGCGCGCCCAGGGCATTCGCATGACTCTGCTCAGCGGCGATCGCCGGGCTGTAGTGGAACGCATCGCCGAGCAACTGGGTGGCATGGAGGCCATTGCCGAGGTGTTACCGGAAGACAAAGACAATATTATCCAGCAACTACAAAAAGAGGGAGCCAAGGTCGCCATGGTGGGTGACGGTATTAACGATGCTGCCGCACTCAATCGCGCCGACGTGGGTATTGCCCTGGGTTCGGGTACCGACATCTCCGGCGATAGCGCCGATATCATATTGATGCGTGATGAACTGGACAAGGTGCGCCTGGCCATGCAGTTATCACACCGCACCCTGCGCACTATTCGTCAGAACATCGGCATTTCGCTTGCCTACAATATCATCATGGTGCCATTAGCCATGGCGGCAGTGATCACCCCATTGGTGGCGGCCATTTCCATGCCTGTGAGTTCGTTGTTGGTGATCGGTAATGCGGCGCGGATTCGCACCTTGTTCAAAAAACACATTCAACAGGAATACCCATCATGGAAGTGATCTACGGGCTGATACCGGCAATGATCATCCTTGGCCTGGTGATGGTGGGTATCCTGGTGTGGGCGGTGAAAAGCGGCCAATACGATGACCTGGAGGGTGATGCCAATCGCATCCTGATGGATGATGATGATCCCCTGCTACCCGGCAATGCAAAAAAATCCAAGCCTGCGGAACCTCGTAAACAAGCCGGAAAAAACTGGCCCGATGCCGATTGAATCGATGGAGAACCCAATAAGCTACCTTCCAGCATTCCGGCGTGCGCCTACATGGATGTAGGCGGTAGGGCGACGCAGGATGCCAAAGCCGAGGCCGGAATCTAGAAAATTTAGCGCATGAGATATTCGCTGCACTCACCCTGCGAGCCGCTCTTTGGCGTTCAACGCAGTATGCGCATATGTTCCGGCTTTCACTGGGAATGACGGTTTACTCAAACCCACCTGCTTTACTGCTTTACTGCTTTACTGCTTTACTGCTTTACTGCTTTAAGGTTGCATCTTGTTTCAGTAGTGGCGCAACCAGTTCTGAAAATGTTTTAGGTGACACATATTGCAACACCGCACGCCCCTCATCATTCAAAGCAGCATCCAATCCCAGCTTGGGATACAGCCAGTGGGTTGTGTTGCTCTCCCCCTCACGAATGCGTTGCGTCGGTTCACCAAAGCGCTTGCGCAGCAGTTCATCGTCCAGCCGCGCACGGGTCAGATAGGCAATACTGGCGATAGGCGTGGCAAACACGGCTTGCAAGTCTTCCCCGCTGAGCGTCACCTTCTTCCGGCCATCGCCCAGGTTGCTCACTCGCGCACCGCGCTCGAACATAGCTGCCTGCTGTTGCTGGCTCAACGCCATCACCATCACCAACTGCGCACTGAAGCCGCCGAGGATCACCTTGTCAAAATAGGCCTCTATTTTATGTTGACCATCGGCGCCAACAAACAGGCTCACCTTGGCGCCACCGTGAAACAGGGTTTCCGCATCCTGCAAGGTAGACTCACCCAGAGTCAGTCCAAACACCCGGATGCTGCCCTTTGCTGTGGGCTCAATCTGCCAGGGCAGGAACTGAGCCGCAGGACGATCTTGCCGTTTTTCCTTGTCAACAGGAACCGGCGTCAGCAGACTCACCGTGGCAACCGAAATGCCAACCAGTAAAATACCCAAGGTAATTTTCTTTTTCATGCAAGCGACCCTCAGCGACAAGCGATCATGGAATGATTATTCTAACGCTCTCAACCAGGCGCGTCCTGGAAAATTAAACAAACCCTCATGATCGATCCAGCCATCACCTTCACCTCCGCCTTCATCATCGGCCTGCTCGGTGGTGTGCATTGCGTGGGCATGTGCGGCGGCATCATGAATGCTCTGTGTTTCGCCATGCCGCAGCACTCAACATCCACCGCACGCACATCATTAACACTTGTGCTTTATAACCTGGGAAGAGTCTTCAGCTACAGCCTGGCCGGTGCATTGATCGGTGGCCTCGGCATGCTAGTGCAAGGACCCGGCGGCTTCCTCGGATCCGAGCTGCGCATCTTTGCCGGACTGATGATGATCGCCATGGGGCTCTATCTTGCCGGTTGGTGGCGCGGCCTCGCGCACATGGAAAGCCTCGGCAACAAAATAGTGTGGCGGCATCTGCAACCCATCACCAGCAAACTAATGCCCGTCACCAACAGTTGGCAGGCACTGTTGCTAGGCATACTTTGGGGTTGGCTACCCTGCGGCCTGGTGTACAGCACTCTGACCCTCGCTGGCGCTGCAGGTCAGTGGCAGCAATCCGCACTAATCATGGCCAGCTTCGGCCTCGGCACTGTTCCGGTGATGTTGCTCACCGGTGCCTTTGCGACTCGATTCAAGGGCTGGATACAAAAGACGGCGGTGCGCAGTGTCGCCGCCCTGCTGATTATCGCCTTTGGTCTCTGGACAATGCTGCCACCACTACTACATCTTGTCGGTGGTCACAGCCACTAGAAAAAATCGAATTTAGCTCTTGCCAATGCGCAGTCATCAATCCCCATGTTTTGATGTGCTGCCCGTAGTCCACACAATAAGATTTCAGAAAGAAAAAATGAGCTAGAATTTTCACCCAAGCCCATTGATTTGAAATGGCGCGCTCAGAGAGAGTGATTCAGACCATCCAGGGCCTTCACCCTGCAGACAGCCTCCGTTCGTCCCATCTCGCGTCTGGCAAAATGGTCGAACTGCGGAGCCCTCATCAAACCAAAACACGAATACAAAAAAAGCCCGCCAAATGGCGAGCTGTTTTGTATGGCGCGCCCGGAGAGATTCGAACTCCCGACCGCCTGGTTCGTAGCCAGGTAC
>CAZXZI010000003.1:0-51097 GCA_964645165.1 uncultured Ectothiorhodospiraceae bacterium | reverse complement strand
CGATCGAGCAGAAAATCCACTTAACGGGTTGTGCAGATTTGCGGGACCATCTCTGACCGGACAGACTATGGTTTCGTGCACAAAATTCAACCGTACGAATTTAGTTTGGTGGGCCTGCTTGGACTCGAACCAAGGACCAAGGGATTCACTGTTACCCATTATTTCTAATAGGAGCGGACTATCTCATCACCCACAGTTATTGAATACTTAAACTGCTTGGGGTGCGGGACGCTCTCTGCCTGTTATTAAGAACGCTTTGACAGCTAATCGCTGCCAGTTCTCAGGTAGTCTCTGCACCTTCCGGAGGTGTACCCCCGGCTTGGCTCAGGATTGCCAGCAACATTCGTAAAAATGCTGGTAAGGTTTCCCTGAATTCATCCCGTTCATTTCATATCTTTCGACTATGAACGCACCATTTTGATGAGTCCCCTGCTCTAACCAACTGAGCTACAGGCCCAAACGCATGGGATTTTAACACCTTTCTGCGCAATCAAGAATACAACTACGCACATTTGAATTTTTTGTGTACAGTGGAGGCGTTAATGATTATTACAACTTTCATAATCAAATGAAGAAAGTAAAGATGCCAAACTGCTTGGGCTGCGGCAAAAGACTATCTGGCCGCCAAACAAAATATTGCTCGCTCTTATGCAAGAACACCATTAACAACCATTCACTGCAATCCTACCAAGCGCAACAGAAAAGGGGGCGATTACGAAAGCTTCAGTTAATCGCGCTTATGGGAGGGCAATGCTTGAGGTGTGCATACAAGAAAAACTATGCCGCGCTGGAGCTTCATCACAAAGATCCACGCACAAAAAAATTTCAACTCGATCTGAGGTCATTGTCAAACAGGCGATGGGAGGCTATTGAAGCAGAGGCGAAAAAATGTCTCTTATTATGTTCAAACTGCCATGCAGAAGAACATAATCCAGGTTGCACCTTTTAACGCTTCCCTCTGGGTTTCAAGTAGAGGGAAACGCGACATTTCCTTTACGATGAACCCGAGGAAGACTGTTCAGAGCTTTCTGCATCGATAAAGCTACGCAGGTTATCCGAACGACTGGGGTGGCGTAGTTTGCGCAGGGCTTTGGCTTCGATCTGACGAATACGTTCACGCGTTACATCAAACTGTTTACCTACTTCTTCCAGGGTGTGATCTGTGTTCATATCGATGCCGAAGCGCATGCGCAGCACTTTGGCTTCACGCGCGGTGAGGCCATCGAGCACATCCAGCGTGGCTTCACGTAGACCTTCGAAGGTTGCCGAGTTCATCGGCGACAGCAGATTGGCGTCTTCGATGAAATCACCCAGACGTGAATCTTCGTCATCACCGATGGGCGTTTCCATGGAGATGGGCTCTTTGGCGATCTTCAGCACCTTACGCACTTTGTCTTCGGGCATTTCCATGCGCTCTGACAATTCTTCCGGCGTGGGCTCACGGCCCATTTCCTGCAACATTTGCCGGGCGATGCGATTGAGTTTGTTGATGGTCTCGATCATGTGCACGGGGATACGAATGGTGCGCGCCTGGTCCGCAATGGAGCGGGTAATGGCCTGGCGAATCCACCACGTGGCGTAGGTCGAAAACTTGTAACCGCGACGGTACTCAAATTTGTCCACAGCCTTCATCAAACCGATGTTGCCTTCCTGAATCAAATCGAGGAATTGCAGCCCGCGATTGGTATATTTTTTGGCAATGGAAATCACCAAACGCAGGTTAGCTTCCACCATTTCTTTTTTGGCGCGGCGAGCCTTGGCTTCACCAATGGACATTTTACGATTGATTTCTTTGATTTCACCGATGGTGATACCGGCTTTTTCCTGCAGGGCCACCAACTTACTTTGGGCCCGACGAATCTCATCTGAGTAGTCAGCTAATACCGAGGAATAACTTTCCTTGGCATCGATCTGACGCTGCAACCATTCCAGATCAGTTTCGTTATCCGGGAAGGAGGTAATGAAATCTTTGCGCGGCATGCGTGCCTTGCTGACGCAGATATCCATGATCACCCGCTCGTGAGTGCGCACGTTGTTGACGATTCCGCGCACGTTGGTCACCAATAGTTCGGACACTTTGGCCACTAGCTTGATTTCCGCCAGCTCATCCACCATCTGCGTGTAAATTTTTACGCAGCGTTTGTCATGTCGACCATGTTTTTCAGCGGCTTTGCCGTGACGCGCCAGTAATTTTTTGATGGAGGTAAAACGTGCTTTAACCTCTTCTGGATCAGGGCCGGTATCCACCGCCTCTTCTTCCTCATCATTCTTTTTGTCCGCCGCTGTTTTAGCGACGGGTGCAGGTGCGGGCACTGGAATTTCGTCATCTTCCGAAATAAAGCCCGACAGTAAATCAGTCAGCCGGGTTTCGCCTGCATCCACCCTGTCGTACACAGCCAACACGGTGTGAATCGACCCAGGATAATGCGACAAAGCATTCATCACCTGATTGATGCCATCTTCAATGCGCTTGGCAATCACAATCTCGCCTTCACGGGTCAGCAACTCAACCGTACCCATTTCACGCATGTACATGCGCACGGGGTCGGTGGTGCGACCAAAGTCACTGTCGATTTTTGCCAGCGCGGCAGCGGCTTCTTCGGCGGCATCTTCATCGGTGGACACGGCATCCTCAGACATCACAATGCTATCTTTATCCGGCGCGACTTCGTGCACGACGATACCCATGTCATTAATCATGCGCACGATATCTTCGATTTGATCAGCTTCGACAATACCCGTGGGCAGGTGGTCGTTGACTTCCCGATACGTCAGGTAGCCCTGTTCCTTACCCTTGGCGATGAGCAGTTTTAACTGCGACTGTTGCTCTGCATTCATTGATGACATGTGGTTGACTAACCCTCAAAACCGACCCAAAAATAGCCGGGTATTATACCCGACCCCAGAGAACCTTGGCGACTGATTTCAGCCACTAATACCTGTTTTCTGTGAAAAATCGCTGATTTATCGCTGCTTCCCCATAGAGCTTAGTGCAGAATACTCACTTTTCTCGGCGTCGCTGGCCGAGCCCAACTGCACCTTCGATTGCAGATACTCCCAGCGCTGCTCGTCCCGCAGTGCTGCCAGCTTTCTCACCACCGCTATAAATTGTGTCTCCAGCCCATCTTCTCTCACTATAAGCGGTAGCCCCGCCAATTTGGCAAGATGACCCGCTTCTGCATTTTTACCTTGTACACGCCAGTGTTCGACAATAGCCCCACAACTAAGTTGTGGGCTTTCCTGCAACAATTCAACCAGTTCCCGAAGCAAAGAGAGTCCGGGCTGATCTAGCTCCTGCAATACTGAACCATCTCCAATGTGTTCGATCAGCGTCGGACGATGCAGCAACAGCTGAATTGCCTGACGCATAATGGATGGCGCTCCTTTCGCCGACACCGGCCGCGCTGACGCTTGAGAACGGGGCCGCTTGTTCACTACCAGCCCGCCGAGAGCCGCAGGATCAACTTTCGCGATTTCCGCCAAACGTGCGGCCATCATGTGTCGAAACACGCCTTCTGGTAGCTTTTCCAGTAATGGGCGCGCCTGTTCCACCAGCCGTGCCCGACCATCGATGCTCCCCATATCGACCACTGCGCTGAGTTCGCCAAAAAAATAGTCGGAAAACGACAGGGCTTCTGAGACTCGCGCCTCGAATCCGACTTTACCTTCTTTACGTACCAGGGTGTCCGGGTCTTCACCGTCAGGCAAAAACATAAAGTTGATCTGCCGGCCTTCACTCAAAATGGGCAGGGAATTTTCCAGCGCTCGCCATGCGGCTTGTCGACCGGCACGATCACCGTCAAAACAAAAGACGATCTGCGGCACCACACGAAACAGGCGCTCGAGATGGTCATGCGTGGTGGCCGTTCCCAGGGTGGCCACCGCGTTGCGCACGCCGAATTGCGCCAGCGCCACCACGTCCATGTAACCTTCCACTACCAGTAGGCGTTCCAGCTTGCGTTCTGCTTTGCGCGCCTGAAACAGACCGTAGAGTTCACGGCCTTTGTGAAAGATGGGCGTCTCGGCTGAGTTGAGATATTTAGGGCCGGCCGCTCCCGCCGTCCTGGCTCCCGCGGCAGAGCCTGCCCCGTGAACGGAGTGAACGCTTTGGGTACTTGCACTTCCCTGTGCATCGTCGTCACCACCCAACTGTCGCCCGCCAAAAGCCACCACCCGGCCACGGCGGTCTCGAATGGGGAACATGATGCGTTCGCGGAATCGGTCGTACTGACCCCCGCCGTCCTTTTTCACGATCAATCCGGCCTGCACCAGCTGTGTTTCCGTCACGCCCTGCTTCAGTAAATAGGCACCGAGGTTATCCCAACCCGGCGGCGCAAACCCCAACTCAAACGCAGCAGCCACTTCGCCGGTCAAACCACGACCTTTGAGGTAATCCGTAGCACGTGCTGCCTGTTCATGCTGTTTGAGTTGTTGGCAATAAAACTGCGCGGCCTGTTCCATCACCCCATAAAGATCCTGATGGCTTTGCTCACTGAAAACCTTGCCTGCCTCACGTGGCACTTCCATACTTGCTCCGGCAGCCAGTTCTTCCACCGCTTCAACAAACCCCAGGTGCTCGTACTCCATGAGAAAACCCAAGGCCGAACCATGCGCACCGCAACCAAAGCAATGATAAAACTGCTTGTCGGGACTAACGGTAAATGAGGGCGTTTTTTCGTTGTGAAAGGGACAACAGGCCTGATATTCGCGGCCAGACTTTTTCAGCTGCATGCGGCTATCGATGACATCGACGATATCCACGCGCACCAAAAGCTCATCGATAAAAGAAGTGGGGATACGGCCGGACATGGGGGGGGATTCTATAACGCTTGAGGGCTCGGAACAGCAGATGGCCTCGAAAAAGTTTGTGCTGACGGATAACAGTGACGTGTTTCTAGTGTCGAGGGACTAGGTTTTCCTAGTAACTCGACACTCGTTACTCGAAACTAGCCGGAAAGTTGTTGTTTAATTTTCTGGCTTACCGCCCCCATGTCCGCGCGGCCTTGCACCTGCGGTTTGAGTACGCCCATCACCTTGCCCATATCCTGCATGGACGCTGCACCGGTGCTGCTAATGGCGTCTTTAATCAGCGCTTCAAGCTCTGCGTCGTCCAGCGCGGCAGGCAAATATTCCTGCAACACGCTGATCTCATAACTTTCCTGATCGGCCAGATCCTGCCGACCTGCGTCGGTGTATTGTTTAACCGAATCACGGCGCTGCTTAACCATTTTGTCAAGCACCGCCAGCACCTGCGTATCATCCAGCTCGATGCGTTCGTCCACTTCGCGCTGCTTGATGGCGGCCAACACTAAACGCACCACGCCGAGACGGGGCTTGTCTTTGCTGCGCATCGCAGCCTTCATGTCTTCAGTTAATCTTGATTTGAGCGCTGAATTAGCCATGAGTCACCGGGCATTTAGTCTGAATAACAGGCATCTGAAAACAGACTAATGAAAAAACAGAAAGGGATGGTTTGCCCCTGCGTTCAGGGACAAACCATCGAGCCAGGATTTAGTACATGCGCTTGCGGCGCGTGATATCCCGAGATGTCTTTTTCAATTGACGCTTAACAGCAGCAGCCATTTTGCGTTGGCGAGCCTGAGTGGGTTTTTCGTAAAATTCACGACGACGTACTTCAGTGAGCACTCCGGCCTTTTCACAAGAGCGCTTAAAACGGCGCAGGGCGATGTCAAAGGGCTCATTATCTCTTACACGAACATTCGGCATTGGTCTTCCAATCCTTTTACAGTGATCATTCTTTGCGATACATTCTTTGCCGCGAGACCGTTCAAATGGCCAGTCAGCGCAGCGAGCCGAGAATTCTAGTCATTGTGGCGCAGAAATGCAAAGATTCTTGCCATAAAGCATGGCCAAATAAACCATCTCGGAGTAGAAAAAAGTGGCATCTCTAACATTGGGCATCGAAACCTCCTGCGACGAAACCGGCATCGCGCTCTATCACAACGAGCGAGGTTTACTGGCCGACGCTCTCTACAGCCAGATCGAACTGCATGCCGACTACGGGGGCGTGGTGCCAGAACTGGCCTCCCGCGACCATGTGCGCAAGACCTTGCCGCTAATTCAGCAGGTGCTCGACGAGGCGCGGCGCCACAAAAAGGACATCACGGGCATCGCCTACACCGCCGGCCCGGGGCTGGTGGGCGCACTCCTGGTGGGCACCAGCATCGGCCGCAGCCTGGCCTGGGCCTGGGGCGTACCGGCTGTGGCCGTGCACCACATGGAAGGGCACCTGTTGGCGCCGCTGCTGGAAGATAATCCCCCGACTTTTCCATTCGTCGCCTTACTGGTGTCCGGCGGACACACAATGCTTGTACAGGTGGAAGGCATCGGTCGCTACCGCATCCTCGGTGAAACCCTGGACGATGCGGCGGGCGAGGCCTTCGACAAAACTGCCAAACTGCTGGGACTGGATTACCCCGGCGGCCCGGCACTGGCCAAGCTGGCAACGCTGGGTAACCCGGATCGTTTTCACTTCCCGCGACCGATGACCAATCGACCCGGACTGGATTTCAGTTTCAGTGGACTCAAAACCTTCGCTATCACCACGTTTCATGATGCGGATAACACACAGCAAACCCGTGCCGACATCGCCCGCGCCTTTGAAGACGCCGTGGCCGACACCTTCGCCATCAAATGTAAACGAGCCCTACAACACACCAACATGAAACGACTGGTGATCGCTGGCGGAGTCAGCGCCAACCACACCTTGCGGGATCGGCTTTCTCAACTTGCCGACAAAGAAGGCTTCGAAATCTTTTATCCGCGCCCCGCCTTCTGCACCGATAACGGCGCGATGATCGCCTTCGCTGGCTCACTGCGACTGGGTGCGGGTCAATCGCAAAACACAGAATTCGGCGCGAAGCCCCGCTGGCCTATCGACGAATTGACGCCCGCCTGAGCTGACTCACACCATGGCTCAGGCCAGCCTATCGACTGTTTCACGGTCTCACCTTCTCCATGGCGTTCTCCCCAAGGGCTGCCCTTGGCTGTCCCAATCTGCTCCATGCAGATTGGTCTCGCACATGACCCACGTGGACACGGGGGAGAATGCTGACAATGTAGGAAGATTCCAGAGATGGAATCGGTAATATCGAATCTGAAACAGAGGCCGAGCATTTATCTGCTTACATACTTCACAGCACTTGTGCCCCACGAGCATAAGACCAAAACCCAGATCAACTTCGCAACCACTTCACGGCCTCACCTTTTCCATGGCAAAAAAATGGGAGCCATCGGCTCCCATTCTCAATCGTTCACCAAGCAAAACCTAGCCGGTCATATCTTTCATCTTCTTCAGCGGCAATACTTTTACTACGGTGCGTGCAGGTTTGGCTTTGAACATCGTTTCTTCGCCAGTGAAGGGATTAATGCCCTTACGTTTTTTGGTGGCAGGCTTGCGCACGGTTTTCACCTTAAGCAGGCCTGGCAGGGTAAACGTACCAACCGCATTCTTTTTGATATGGCCGTTAATGATATCACCCAGCGTTTCAAACACTTTAGCAACGTCTTTTTTGGAGAGCTCGGTGGTGTCAGCGATATTGGCAAACAACGCTGTTTTGGTCATCGGTTCTTTAATCGCGCTAATACGCTTTACTGGCGCGGATTTCTTTGCGGCTTTCTTCTTTGCAGTTTTTTTCTTGGCTGCTTTCTTCTTTACCATTTGCACTCTCCAATTGGGTATTCGTTATGAGGTATGACTAATTTTGACGAGCAGAATTCGGTTTGCTTTCTTCAACACCTACTGTCACCAAACCGATCTTCATCGATTTGCCTTGTTTTATAGACTCTTTTGACGTTTTAAGCAACGCTATAAAAACATTTTCCTCTTTTTTTTCGTGCTATCACCTAATTCAACAGCTACTATAAGTCTCAATACAAAAAAATGTTTCCCAATACGCCGCGTCGTCAATTCGCGTTATACAAACAGCATAGGGCTCACCATGAGTGACAATCCCTCTCAGGACAAACCGCCGCTCCACACCCCCCCTGAGGTACTACACTCAGAAATCATCGCGCGCACTAACATCTTTCGCGTTGAACGCCGTGATCTGCGTTTTTCCAACGGCGTCGAAGTCAGTCATGAGCGCTTAGTCGGCTCTGATAATGGCGCCGTGCTGATTGTCCCCATGCTTGATAACAGCACAGTATTATTGATTCGCGAATACGCCACTGGTGTGCATCGCTACGAACTGGCCTTGCCCAAGGGGCGCATTGAGGCCAACGAACCCTTACTGGATGCCGCTAACCGCGAAATCATGGAGGAAGTGGGCTATGGCGCACGCAAGCTTCACCACCTCACCAGCCTCACCGTCGCCCCCGGTTATCTCAGCCATTCGACGCACATTGTCTTGGCAGAGGATCTCTACAAAGAACGGCACGAGGGCGATGAACCCGAAATTATCGACGTGGTACCTTGGCAGCTGGATGCGCTGCCCGAACTGCTACGACAGGAAGAGTGCACGGAAGCACGCAGCATTGCCGCTTTGTTTATGGTGCGGGCGCACCTGGCGGAACGCAACGCTTAGTCCACTTCACTCTTCAACCACGCAGCATGAGGGCAGTAAATTGTGAGTAGTAAATTAATCAACGACATTATCAAACTTTCTATTGTGGCAGGGCAGCGCATCATGGAAATTTACGACACCGATTTTGGTGTCGAAAAAAAATCGGATAACACCCCGCTCACTGCCGCAGACATGGCCGCCCATCACACCATTGTGGAAGGTCTCAGCCAACTCACTCCAGACATCCCCATTCTTTCCGAAGAATCGGCTAATATCCCTTTTGCCGAGCGCAGCCAGTGGCAGCGTTACTGGCTAGTGGATCCACTGGATGGCACTCGCGAATTCGTCAAACGCAACGGCGAATTCACCGTAAATATTGCACTGATCGATAATCACGAATCTGTGCTTGGCGTGGTCTACGCACCGGTGACCGGTGACACCTACTACGCCTCACGCGGCATGGGCGCCTTCAAAAAGACACTCGGAGATAGCGCTAATACCGGAGCCGTTGCCATTCACAGCCGACGAAAACGTGCCGACAGCACCATCATCGCCGGCAGTCGCTCACACCGCGGTGATTCGCTGGAGGCATTCCTGCAGAAAATCGGCGATTATGAAGTCATCAGCATGGGCAGCTCACTGAAATCCTGCCTGGTGGCGGAAGGTCATGCCGACATTTATCCGCGCCTCGGGCCCACGTCGGAATGGGATACCGCCGCCGCACAATGCATAGTCGAAGAGGCCGGCGGACGCATTACCAAGACCGACATGCAGCCTCTGCGGTATAATACCAAGGATGAATTACTGAACCCTCATTTTCTGGTGATTGGTGATCCTGATTTTGATTGGTCGCAATACTTATAAATACAAAGCAATCAACCAACACGCTTACTAACCAAGTTAACTAACCTAAGGAACATGAATATGCGCAACTCACTTTTATTGACCGGCCTAGTCGCCATTATTGCCTTTCATAGCAGCGTTGTCAGTGCAGCAAAACCTGCCAGCGAAAAAGAAAAATTCAGTTATGCCATCGGCTTCCAGATTGGCCAGGGCTTCAAGCGTGACGAACTGAAAATTGATACTACGGCCATGTCGCAAGCCATCAACGATGTCATCGGTAACAAAGAACCACAACTTAGCGTTGCCGAAATGCGCGCTGCCATGGAAGGTGCACAGAAAAAAATGCTGGCCAAACGTGCGGCCACTGGCGAAAAAGCCAAAGCGGCTGGCATTGCTTTCCTCGCGGCCAATAAAAAGAAAAAAGATGTAAAAACACTTAAAAGTGGCCTGCAATACAAAGTCATCAGCATGGGCAAAGGCAAACAACCCACCGCCACTTCATCGATTACTGCTCACTACAAGGGCGCATTGGTAAACGGTCGTGAATTCGACAGCTCCTACCGCCGTAATAAACCCGCCACATTCAACGTTGGCCAAGTGATCCCCGGCTGGAAAGAAGTGTTGCCATTGATGCATGAAGGTGATAAATGGCAAGTGTTCATTCCCTCAGAACTCGCCTATGGCGAACGCGGCCAGGGTAATGCCATCGGCCCCAATGAAGCCTTGATTTTTGAAATCGAGTTACTCAAGGTCAACTAACCACCGATACAAATATGGGCGCCGACACCTCTTCTGCACAACAATTATTTTCACAACAATTGTTAGCGGTGTTGCGCGCCCATCCTGCGGGGATCAGCGAATACGAATTGATTCGCGCACTGGAATCTAGCGGTAATCCCGACTTTAACGCTAACTGTCTGCGTAACAACTTATCTTTATTTCAAACGCATTTTTTTCTTTTTCATAGCCTGTATCAGTGTCACGAGCAACTGTGGCGCAACGGTGATGGCCGGATAGAAATAAGCCCGTTGTGCATTCAATTGCTACCTATCAGCAATAGCACAGACACATCCCTGGCTGCACACAATCCCTTGCGTGAGTATTATCTGGATATTGCCAACCTCAACGACACCGATGCTAATGATGTTGATGAACTACTGGGGAAATTCTGGCAACGCTTTATACGCAACGATGAAAGAAATAATGCATTGGCCGAACTGGAACTTAACGACCCCGTGGACTGGGTCACCATCAAAACCCAGCACCGACGGCTGGCCATGCAACATCACCCCGACCGTGGCGGTGATGCGCAACGGCTGCAAGCCATCAATGCTGCCATGGATGTGCTGGGGAGGGGTGCTCGTTCGCACTCATAAATACCCAATAAAAAAGGAGCCAAAATGGCCCCCCTTAACTATCAACCTGACTTTAAATATAGATCATCCCGATCCATTTTAAGTCACCTGCAAAACACCGGCGCAAATATTCGAATTTACTTGTGTTTTGCGGGCTCGCGTTGGCTATCGCCAACGGCGATGCGTCCCTCGGCAACTGCTCCTTGCGTCGCCTAATAGCGCCTACTGTTGGTGCTCTACCTCCTACATCCATGCAGTCATGCACCGCATCATTAATCCAGCCTATAATGCGGCCGGATTAATAACCGCCCATTAGCGATTTACCATCAAGGAATAATGCTGGGATCCATGGGTGTGTGCAGTGCAATGGTGCACTTTGATGAACCCGTTAAGACCTGTTGATTATTCTGATCAAAGTTAAGTTGCCCGTTAAAGCAAATCGAACCTACCATACCAGCGTAACGCCCCTTGCCTGCAACTTCCTTGAGGCCACCACAACCCAGGATGCGAATGGGAAACACACCATTCAGCGGATCATACCTGGGGCTGTTCACAATAGGTCCCCACATGTTGATGGCACGACCATCCAGCGCAACACCGGCATTTGAGGTCAGCACAGAACCATCTTTAAAAGCCATCTTGCAACTGCCCGGTAAACAGGTGAAACGTAATATGGGATCGGTCTGCATCCCTGTAAAGGTAATTTGCGCGCCTTGTAACTCCGTCACCTGCCGTTTGGCTTTTATCCTGTCGGAAATCTCACCGTTCTTGAAAATCTTCCCCGGCGCATAACCCGGCCCACCAATGGTGTAGATGGGTAACCCTTGCGTTGCGGTGAAGCCAGTGAACTGACCGGCAATCTGGAAATTAATCAACAACTCAATGGGTTCCACTTGCCGCTTTTCTTCATCTGCGACTGCCCACGGGGCAATGCCAATCAATACCAACAATGCGGTCATCTTCCATGAAACGTGCTTCATTATTTTTCTCCCTTTGTTATATCTTTACGCAAATAATTATCTTTTCACAAACAATTATTTTTACACAAAAAAAAGGGATCGCTTATACAACGATCCCCCCGCTTACCAAGCAAGCACTAATTAATCGTCGAGATTAAACACCTTCAAATCTCGCGCAGCCCTGATCTTGCCCGTGTAACCCTGGGCACGTACCAGACCTTTCACCACACCCAAATTGGGCGATGTGTTCGGCGTAAGGTGTGACAGCACCAGCATTTTGGGCATCGCTTCGGCAGCCACTTGGCCCATGCGAGTTGGCGTGGTGTGCAACTGGAGCATCACCGGGTTGGGGTGGGTATCCATGATCGCTGTGTCGTAAATCAATAGGTCGGCGCCCTCGGCAATCGCCGCCATATTCGGGCTTTCCGAATTGGTGTCACCGGAATAGACAATGCTTTTACCCTTGTATTCAATGCGATAGGCCACTGCTGGCACCGGACCATGCTTCACGGGCATCGCCGTTACCTTAAGGCCATCCTGCATCAGCACGGTTTCGGACGCACCGGCCTGCCAGTTGGAACCCAGATCGTGCACATCATAAGCAAAGGTGCCCGCCTTGATAGCCTTGGTGAAAATATTCAGGTAGCGTTCCACGCCACCAGGCATTGCGTAATGAGCATCCACATACTCCGAGGTACTGGGATACTGGGCAATCGTGGTATTCGGGAAAGGCGCCCCATTGGCTACCGGGCCCCAAATATGAATCGGCGCATCGCGCACCACACCAGCACCGACATTGTGGAAATAAATAGTTTTGATCACCGATGAAAGGTCAGCAGTGTGATCAATGTGCAAATGACTCAGCAACACCAGATCCAAATCCTTCACATTGACCCCGCTCTTCGCCAGGCTCTTGAATGTACCGCCACCCACATCCATCAGGATACGGGGCTTACCATCAGTAAAAATCAGATAACCCGCACTGGCTCGCCCTTCTGGTGTAGCCACCGGGCCACCCGAGCCCAACACCATGACGGACAAACTGCCTTCAACCCTGTCCACCGCTAGCTTTTTGGCATCCGCTTGACTTGGATTCACCAATGCCGCGACCAATAAACCCGCACACATGGCTTGTGTTTTAAACATCCTTTTCAGTGGTAACATTTCCTTCCCCCTTCTGTGGTTTAACTTATATTTATCGTTTTATAATATTTTCGCACCAGCGCTTATCTGATATTTCCACTTAACGCTTACGCTACTCACGCACATCCTGACTACATAGTCTCAATCTGGATAAGAACGTTACGCGAAGTGATAACGTTCCGTCCAGCATAAATTTGGGGTTTTGAGGTTTAGTTATGACGCTACAGGACGATGTCGCGCAGCTGCTGCGCTGCATTCTCGGGGCTTACCGTGTTAACGCTCAGCCCCGCACCCAACTCAAAACCCGTGGGAATGCTGGTACGCGGGCAAATTTCCAGATGCCAGTGGTAACTGTCGTTCAACGCAGCGTCGGCATGGTGGGGTTTGCTGTGCAGGAAATAATTGTATTGCGCGCCGCCCAGCACGGCATCCAGGCGCGCCATGGTGCGCCGCATCAATCCGCCAAGGTCGGCCAGTTCATCTTCCGTTACCGCCTGAAAATCGGCCTGATGGTTAATGGGTAATATGTGCACCTCCCATTCGTAGCTGCTGGCAAAGGGTTTGATGGCAATAAAGTGCTTGCTACGCTCGATGATGTATTGCCCCACATCCAGACGTCGACGCACCTCGCCGGATTCACGATCATAAATCGTTGCCTCAAAGGTCAGGGCTTCATCGATCAGTGAACAAAAAATACAGCGATGATGTTTGTCGTAATAGTCTGAACTGCCTTCCACCTCGGCCTGCACATTTTCCGGCACAACTGGCATAGCGATGATCTGGCTGTGGGTGTGCGGAATGCTGCCGCCCGCGGCGGGGCCAAAATTTTTGAACACCAGCACATAGCGCAAACGGTCATCGGTGCGATACAGCTCGGCCATGCGATCGCGATAGACGCCAAACAACATGGCGATATGCGCTTCACTCATTTCGTGCAGGCTAATGCCGTGATTGTTGTGATCGATGATGACCTCGTGGCGACCGTAACCATCAATCGTCTGTTGCAGACCAAAAGAAAAATCGGCAGAGGGTCGATCATCACCCAGCACCGGATACAGATTTTCCACGATGCGTATCTGCCAATCTGCACCTTGGGGATAACTGGAAATCTCCGGCGGCGTCATGTCTTCATTGCCGGAACAAAAGGGGCAGGTATCGACGTGGGCACGGGTATCGCGTGGTGCCTGCTCTTCCGCTTTTTTCGGGCGCATGCCACGTGCCGTGGCCACCAACACCGACTGCGCCGGCACGATGGGATTGATGCGAATTTCGCGAATGGTTTGCTCTTGTTCTGTGGCGTTATCTGCCGGGGCTAGTGCCATGTTGCTTCTCCTGTTTTTGGCCAGCTTACTCCAAGCCCACCGACATGCCGTTAAAACATTTTGATTCGGGCATAAATCATCAATCTATTTTTTACAGCACCCAATCCGTAATGTGCTGCTGTAGATTATCCGCATCAATATCGGCATCGGTTTCGCTGATCACGCGCCCACGCACTGAAATGCCGGCACTGTGTACCGTGTCTGCATCGCCACTGATCAACGGATGCCACTGGGGCAAGGATTGGCCTTCTGCCAACAGTCGATACGCGCAAGTCTGCGGCAACCAGTGAAACTCTGCGATGCGTTGCGGGGTGAGCACGGTGCAGTCCGGCACGATGGTTTTACGGTTGGCGTAATCCCGGCAACGGCAGGTGTCCACGTCCAGCAGCTGGCAGGCGACGTTACAGACAAACACCTCGCCGCTGTCTTCGTCTTCCAGTTTGTGCAGGCAACATTTACCGCAACCGTCGCACAGGGCTTCCCACTGCGTTACGCCCATGTCTGCCAGCGCGACCGTCTTCCAATATTCAGACATCAGCCACCACGCCGCCAGGCATGAAAGCGCGCCACCCACTTTAACAACGCCTCCGGTTGGTGTTGACGCTTCCACACACCCGCCACATATTTGTTGGATTCGGTCATGGTGGGATAAATGTGAATGGTGCCGAGAATTTTGTTCAGCCCCAGCCCGTGCTTCATGGCAGTTACGAACTCGGCAATCAGATCACCGGCGTGATTGCCCACGATGGTCACGCCAAGAATTTTGTCTTTACCTGGCACGGTAAGCACCTTTACCAGGCCGTGCGCCTCGCTGTCGGCAATGGCGCGATCCAGGTCATCGATGCCATAGCTGCTCACCTCGTAGGCGATATCTTTTTCTTTGGCTTCCAGTTCATTCAAACCGACACGCGCCACTTCCGGGTCGGTGAACGTTGCCCAGGGGATCACCGAATAGTCCACGCGAAAACGTTTTAACGGACTGAACAGGGCATTCACCGCCGCATACCAGGCCTGATGCGCCGCCGTGTGGGTGAACTGGTACGGCCCGGCCACATCACCGCAGACATACATATTCGGATAATTGGTTCGCAGGAATTCATCGGCCTCAATGGTGCCGCGCGGCGCGATCTTCACGCCCAGCTCTTCCAGCCCAAAACCTTTTACGTTGGCCTTGCGACCCAGCGCAACCAATAACTGATCAAATACCAGTTCGACTTCTTTGCCGTCGTGTTCACACACCAGCATGCGTTGTCCATCGCGCATTTCAAAACGTTGCGCGGTATGGCCGGTCAACACCTGCACACCATCTTCTCGGAACTGTTTTTCCACCATCTCGGCTACTGCCACATCTTCACGGGGTAGCAGGTGTGCGCCGCGCTGAATCAGCAACACCTCACTACCCAGACGCTGAAAGCTCTGCGCCAGTTCACAACCAATGGGGCCGCCGCCCAACACCACCAAACGTTGCGGACGTTCCCGCAGATTCCACACCGTGTCCGAGGTGAGATAACCCACTTCATCCAAACCCGGAATGGGCGGCACCGCTGGGCGCGCACCGGTGGCGACAATAATATTTTTTGCCGTAACAGTTTTTCCGTCCATCTCCACCGCGTAGGGCGACACGATTTTTGCCTCCGCCTGCAGAACCTCCACACCCAAACTTTGGTAGCGTTCCACTGAGTCATGCGGCGCCACTTGCTGCACGACACTTTGCACACGTTCCATCACCACGGCGAAATCAAATTCCACCGTGGTGTTTTTGAAACCATAATCTTCCGCACGTTTTGCGTAATGCAGCATCTTTGCCGAACGGATCAGCGCCTTGCTGGGCACACAACCGGTATTCAGGCAGTCGCCGCCCATTTTGTGTTTTTCAATCAACAGCACCTTGGCCTTCACCGCCGCGGCAATGTACGACGACACCAGACCCGCCGAGCCGCCACCGATGACCACAATGTTGTAATCAAAAGACTTTGGCTTGGAATAATTTTTTAACACCTTGCGCGCCTTGATAAAGCCCACCATTTTCTTAGCCAGCAACGGAAAGATACCCAACAGGGCAAAGGACAGAATCAATCCCGGCGACAGGATGCCCGACAAGGAATCCAAAGCACCCAACTGACTACCCGCGTTCACGTACACCAGCGTGCCGGGCAGCATGCCGATCTGGCTCACCAGATAAAAACGCCAGGCCTTCATCGGTGTCAGCCCCATCACCAGGTTGATCACAAAAAAGGGAAATAGTGGAATCAGTCGCAGGGTGAATAAATAAAACGCGCCCTCTTTTTCGACCCCGGCATTAATCGCGGCCAATTTATCCTTGAAGCGATTTTGCACGGCATCCCGCAACACAAAACGCGATACTAGAAAGGCCAGTGTTGCGCCAATGGTGCTGGCAAAGGAGATCACCACAAAGCCGGTGGCCAAGCCAAACACCGCGCCACCCGCCAGGGTCATCACCGTAGCGCCGGGCAAAGACAAAGCCGTGACCGCCACATAAATCGCAAAGTACACCGCCAGGGTAGCTGCATGATTCTGTGCATAAAAATCCAGGAAGGAATGCCGCTGCGCTTTGAGGTAGTCCAGGGTCAGGTACTGGCCGAGATCAAAGGTAAAAAAGGCGGCCACCAGCAACACCACCAGTAACACCACCAGGCTGCGCGCATTAAACAGGTTTTTCATTGGATTCCTTTTGTGTTTTTGACTTACCGCTCATTAGTCGCGAGGCGCTTCGCGCCGTTACACCATACCAGAGACACGGCTATCCGCGATGGCTGACGCCGACTACCCCCAACAGGCAGTACAGTTCTGGCAATAAACTATGCCAAACTATGTGCACTTACCGTCAGTCCATACTACGAGTGCCTGCACATGACCACTGAAAGCAAAGAACAACGCATTTTACGCCTGGTGAAAAAAGTCCTCACCGAGGTCGCCAAGGATACCTACACTCCTCCCGAACTGCGCCATCCCCTGTCGGAAAATACCATCAACGGCATTCGCGAATGTCTGGGGCTGATTACTGCGCGCGAAAGCGAATTGAATACACAAGACGGTAACGTTTCCAGCAGCAAGCCCCATTTTATCGACGAGCCCAACAAGAACGTGGTCGTTCAACTGGATACTCGCAAACCAAACGACAAGTCCTGAGCACCCCACAAGCCCAAAAAATTAAAGAAAATCCACTAGTTGCCGATACATACGGAAACTATCAGGGGGCAGCAAAGTTGCAGTAAACCTCCCGATAACCTGGTCGATTTTATGGAGTTCCAGTGGGCAACGAGCAACCGTCGGCCATTGAATGCGGGGTGGCATGACGTATTTATGTTTCAAGCAACACGGCCTGCGACTGCTGGCTCTGCTCTTACTGCTGATTCTCGCCGCTTGTGGTGGTGGAGGTGGTTCAAACCCTGCTGCCGGCATCAACCTTTCCCGCATAGAAGTTACCCCCAGTCTGCCCACTCTGGCCAAGGGCACAACGCTGCCCCTCTCTGCGACAGGCATTTATAGCGACAACAGTCGTCGTTCATTAAACAGCGAAGTAACGTGGCAATCGACTGATACCAGTGTCGCCACAATTTCCAGCGGTGGTGATATCTCCACGTTGACGGCTGGCAAGGTCACAATACAATCTAGTCTCAACGGCATCACCGGCAGCACGGATCTCACCGTCACCAACGCCACCCTCACTCAACTGAGCATCAATCCCGGTAGCGCCCTGCTGGCCAAAGGTTCCAGCCTAAGCATTTCACTCATTGGCACCTACAGCGATGGCAGCACGCAGAACCTGCAAGCTTCGGCAAACTGGAGTGTCACCAATACCGCGATTGCCAGCATTTCCATCCCAGCTACAGGGGCTCCGCAGCTTACTGGTACTGCTGTGGGCAATACTCAACTCACCGCTAGCGTGGGCACCGTTAACACTCAAATCAGCGTCACCGTCAGTGACGCCGAGCTGATCCAGCTTGCCATTAGTCCCGAGACCCCAACGTTGCCCCTCGGCACTACGCTCAATCTCTTGGCCCTGGGCCAGTACGGCGATGGCAGTAGCCAAGATCTCTCAACACAGGTCAACTGGAATAGTGGTGACACGGGTATTTTTACAGTTGATGCATCGGGACTGCTGACACCACAATCCCTCGGCAGCACCACCGTCACCGCCAGTATGGCCGGGGTTACCTCCAGTCAAATGGTAACCGCCAATAGTGCGCTATTGAGCAGTATTGAAATTAGTGCCACGACCAGTACGCTGCCGGTGGGCGAGCAACAATCGTTAACCGCCCTTGGCCATTACAGCGACAACAGCCTGCAAGATATTACGCAACGGGTAACCTGGTTAAGCAGTCCGGCTGGCCGCCTGGCCATCAGCAATGCCAGTGGCAGCCAAGGCCTGGGCACGGCCCTCACCGTCGGTGCCGTCACAGCAAGCGCCACACTAGGCAACATTACCGGCGTACTGGATCTGACCACCAGCACCGCCGCATTGAATAGCATCGACATTTCCCCTCCCAGCATCCGTCTTGCTCTGGGCACCCAAACCAATTTCCAGGCCATCGGACGTTATTCCGACGGCACCATTCAGGATGTGAGCGCCCAGGTCAGCTGGGCCACCGTCGACGCCACCGTCGCCAGCGCCAGCAATGCCCCGGGTAGCCAGGGCCAAGTAACCACGTTAAGTGCCGGTAACAGCAACGTAACCGCTACCCTGGATAACGTGATAGGCACAGCCTCGCTCACTGCCAGCAGCGCCCAATTATTGTCGATCAACGTCACGCCACCGACATTAAGCCTGCCCGTTGGGGCGACACAAAACCTCGTGGCCTACGGCAGTTTTTCTGACGGCTCGGTGCAGCAAATCAATAACCAGGTAACCTGGGAAGCGGACAACAGCAACAGAGCGGCCGTGAATAACGGCACGCTGACCGCCCTCGCCTTGGGCGACGCCCGCATCAGTGCAAAGCTGGCTGGCATTTCCGGCAACACCACCCTAACCGTCACCAACGCCACCCTGAGCAGCCTACTAATCACTCCCAGTGCGCCTGGGTTGGCGGTCGGTACCGAGGCACAACTTCAAGCCACCGCCACCTATTCCGATGGCAGCCAGCTAGATGTTACGGCAAACGCCGTCTGGAGCAGTGTCGACGATACCCGGCTACGGGTTGAAAACAGTGCGGGACAACAGGGCCGACTCACAGCCCTGGCCAGTGGCAATGTCGTTGTCAGCGCCAGCCTGAATGGCGTCACCGATAACGTCACCGCCAGTATCGGCAATGCCAGCCTCACCGGCCTAACAATCAGTGCTGCCAAAACCAGCCTGGACAGTGCCGAGCAGCTACAACTCACCGCCACCGGCACGTTTTCCGACAACAGCAGCCAGGATCTCACGAATCAGGTGGTCTGGGCTTCCAGCGCTCCTACGCTGGCTTTTATCAGCAACCTTCCAGCAAATCGAGGCCTCGTCGTGGCTGCTATCGGAGTCGGCGGTAACACTACCATCAGCGCCAGTCACGGCAGCTTCAATGCCACCTTCGGCTTGGTAATTAATGACACACCGCAGCGACCGGTTTCTCTGGTGGCGCTCACCACCCCCAACGTTCTTCTCAATGACGGAGTCGATGCCAGCACCGTGGAGATTCGCGTGCAGGCCGCTGACCCAACATTAACCGTCACGGATGGAACCGTCATCAACCTGCAAATCAGCCAGGCCGGTATACCCCTGAGCAGCCAGGGCCTAGTGACCACCGGTGGCATCGCCAGCACCTCATTCAGCACAACACAGACCGGCCTGTTGCAGCTTCAGGCCACGGTGGGCAGCACAGCCATCAGCAACAGCACCCTATTGTATAGCTCAGCGACCATCTTCGATGTCGTTGCCGGCGCCGCCTTTGCCGATGCCCAGTCCAATGGCACAACTGTCTTAAGTGGTGGCCGTTTCGGATTTTTTGTGTTCAACCTGTCGAACCGGGATTTCCCTCTACTGCGATACGAGCTGCTCAACGGTGCTGACATCTTGTTCGACACCACGAATCCAGCCTACTTGAACAACAATGTGCTCTCCGGCGGATTAAAGATGGGCATCATCTACACACTCCCCGCTGACGTTACAGATCAGGGCATTAAAGCCCGCTACTCTCTCAACGACCCGGCTACAGGAGCCCCGTTCACCTTCAGCGTTATTTTCAGCACACCGTAAAAACACTGATTGCAACAATGCCTGTCTGGCCAATGCCCAGCGGCCACTGCATAACAATTGGGGCCAGAAATGGTGCCAGTGTGGGCAGTTGACCGTTTTGACCGGAGCAAAACGGGACGCACGCAGTGCGCCCGAACGAGGCCATGAATGGCCGAAGGAAGAACAACGCTAAAACAATTGCCAAGAGTTCGCGCCAGGGATGGCGCGAATCACCAATCTGCCGGGAGCAGATTGGGACAACAAGGATGCCCGCAGGATGAAATACACGGATGTATTTCATCAACCCCCGACTCGCTCGACGGCGTGCCGAAAGATAAAAGCCTGGGAAAAAGTGGTGCCGGTGAGAGGAGTTGAACCCCCGACCTTCGCATTACGAATGCGCTGCTCTACCAACTGAGCTACACCGGCATGTTTTGATGGGATGCATTTGAGCAAATAATGCGCTCAAACAAACAAGCTGCGCGAGTATAAAAGATGCGTGGGGAAAGAAACAACTCTGGCTGACTATTCGGACGTCCGTACTCGCACGATGATATCCACACCATCCAGTTCTACGCCTTCCGGCAACATGGGCAGTCCCTGCAGACTCAACTCCTGGCTATCGATATCCTGCAATAGCCCAGTATCAACATTGTAAAAATGATGATGCGCCGAGGTGTTGGAATCGTAAAACACCTTGCTAGGATCAACGATCACTTCACGTACCAGGCCTTTGCGGGCAAACAGCCCCAAGGTGTTATACACCGTGGCTTTGGACGCCACTGCTCCGTTTTGATTCACCCGCGCCAATACTTGATCGGCGCAAAGATGTTGGGGGCGGGCAAAGAGGATTTCTGCAATCTGCCGACGTTGCTGCGTGGGCGCAATATGGTGTCGCGCCAACAGCTCGCTCACATCCTGTGCGGGATGATTCTGTGCCTCGGTGTTGTCCGTAATTTCAAGCATGGGAGTAAGTATATCGCCGGGGCGTCGCGGGACGCAATGCGTCCCTGAGTTCAGTCAGGCAGCCGAGGAGCGATTCTCCAGGGCAAAAGGGGTGGCGTCCACCGCAGTGGGTCGGTTTTGCACAATGTCTGCCAGCAGCTGTGCCGAGGCGGGTGCCATCACCACGCCATTGCGAAAATGGCCGGCGTTGATGAACAGTCCTTCGATGTTGGGGTGGGCACCGACATAGGGCACACCATTGGGTGAGCCCGGCCGCAGCCCCGCCCAGTGGCGTTCCATGGGGGCATCGGCCAGGGCAGGCACCATTTCAAAGGCCACCTGTGCCAGATCGTCACGCGCTTGGTCGGTCACCTCTTTGTCAAAACCCACCTCTTCCATGGTGCTGCCCACCAGCACCCGGCCGTCACGACGGGGGATCACGTAATGCCCTTTTTGCAAGACGATGCGCTGCAATAGCCCTGGTTGCGCGCGGAACAGAATCATCTGCCCGCGCACCGGCATTACCTGCACCTCCTGACCCAGCTCCTTGAGCAGGGTGGCACTCCAGGCGCCACAGGCGACGATCACCTGATCCGCCATCACTTCGGTGAGCTCAGTTTGCGCGCCACGAATGCGCCCCTTTTTGGAGAGCAAATGTGTTACTTCAGTGTTTTCTGCCACGCGCACTCCGCGCCGCTTCAAATCCTCTTTCAGTGCCTGCAACAACAATGGATTGCGTACCTGTGCCACCTCTGGCATCCACAGGCCGGAGCCTTGTCCTGCGGGTAGCGCCGGTTCCAGCTGCCCAATCTCAGCCGTACTCACTTGCTGAATATTGGCCGCGTAGTCAGGCGCCCAGGCCAGCGCTGCCTCGCGCTGGTCATCGTCCAGCATCAGCAGGCCGTTTTGTGTCCATTCCACGTCGATACCGGTAGCCTGCTCCAGTTCTTCGGCCAGCGCGGGATAATGCGCTTGACTCCAGGCCGCCAGATTATTCACCGCTGTGGGATATTTCCAGGGATACAAAGGCGAGAGGATGCCGCCTCCTGCCCAGGAGGATTCCTGGCCAAGCTGGCTGCGCTCGATAAGAATAACTTGCGCGCCACTTTCGCTGAGGGTGCGCGCAGTCAGCAGGCCAATGAGGCCGCCGCCGATAATGAGAAAATCTGCCATGACTGTGTTCTCTGTTCTGTGTCGCCGAAGCGACAACGTTCCCTATTTTTTTTCCACTTTCACTAAACCCTTCAATCCCTGCTGGGCACACTTTTTTCCTGCCAACTGGCAGGCCTCACGCAAACTGTCTGCCAGCGACAGTCCTGCCAGTTTGCCGTGGATCATGGCGGCGTTAAAGGTGTCGCCCGCGCCCAGAGTGTCCACCACCTGCAACAATGCCAGTGCCGGACTGTGTACGACGGTACCCTGCCGATCCACCGCCCAGGCTCCTTGTTCGGCCCAACTGCAAACATGTTCCGCAGTTGGTAACTTGCGCTGCTGCGTCTGTAAAAAACTCACGGGGTCGTTGGTGGCCGCGTGAGACTGAACGTAGCTGCGCGAGTATAGCAGCAGCGTTGCGCCGGTACACAGGGACTCAATGCCCGGCCGTGGCTTTTCAATTTCCACCGAACGGGGCACGCTGGGCGCACGCTGTTGGGCGTCATCGAGCATCGCGCGGGTCTCGGCCACGTTGCGTCCCTCGAAGTGCAGCCAGTCGAAATCGGTGAGATCAGTCTGCTGAAATTTGGCCAGGCTGTACTCGGGCAAATCCCGAAAATGCACAATGGTGCGCGAACCATTTTGCGCGCTCAGTGTGACGTACGAGGTGGGTGAACAGCCTTCCTCCACCTGCACGGCGTCTATGTTTACCCCAAAACCGACCAGCTCGGCACGAATCATCTCGCTGCTGCTGTCATCCGCTAGAGTGCCCGCCCAGCGGCTCCGATGCCCCAACTGCGACAGCACCACAGCGGTATTGGCGGCATTGCCACCACAGTGCGTGGCCTGTGCCGTGGCGCGAATTTCGTCATCCTCGGCAGGATAGGCCTGCACGGTATTAATGATATCGAGGGTGGCAATGCCCACCACTAGCACGCGCGCCATGGAGTCTCAGGATTCCTCTTTTGCGCCTGTGGGCGCTGGTTCATCGGCCGCGGCTTTAGCGCTATGCTTGCGCAGCGGACTCAATGGCACGTACACCGAAAAATAATCCAGGATCAACCACCCCACTACCATCACCAGCAAATACCACAGCGAATCCAGGTAAGCGAGAAAGCCGAATAACATTACGTCCCACACGTACAAAAAATAAAGCAGGGCCAGCACAATCGGTTGCGCACTGGCACGGCCGCCACACTGTGGACAAAGCAAGAGCTTCCATTTACCCGCCAGGTATTTATCCCACCAACTGAAGGTCTTTTCTTTGCAGTGGGGACAGGGATTAGTAGCCATAAACGGGATTTCTCATTGGAAATGATCAAAAGCGCATAGTAACCGAGCCGTCCGTGCTTGCCTATCAACAACCAGCCCTATGCCCACGACAACCAGCTTGGTACACTTTTGCCCCACCAATAATGGCCTTTGACACTGATCACCAGGATACATGTTACCAACATGAACAAACCTGCCCACTTTACTCTCCCCTGTGCTCGATTATTGGCGCTGACCTTATTGAGCAGTCTACTCATTGCCTGTGATGGCAACACCGATTTGATGAAGCACACCCTGGAAGGCGATCCGACCGTGGTGCAAAATGATTTAGCCAATGGCATGTTGGTGGATGAGCGTAATAATTTTGGCTGGACCGCACTCATGCACGCCGCTCGACAGGACAAAACCGCTACCATGGCCATACTCCTTGACGGCGGTGCCGACATCAATGCCCAGGATAACGACGGCTGGACGCCACTGATGCGCGCCGTTGCCAAAGGCAATATTGACGCCACGCAATTACTGTTGGAACGCAAGGCCAACATTGAGTTGGCCGACAACAATGGCTGGACACCACTATTGTGGGCAAGCAGCCGAGGCCATGCCGACACCCTCAAACTGTTGATTAGCAATGGCGCTAACGTTAACGTAAAGAGCAAAGATGGTCGTACGGCGGTTTTTCTCGCGCGCGACGAAGGCCACAATGAGATTTTAAAACTATTACAAAAAGCCGGCGCTCAACAATAACCGCTCGAAACTGGGGCAAGAGGGGTAGCAGTACAATGTTTGGTCGATTTTTTTCTGGGTTTATCACGTTGATGTTTGCGGCCGGGATGCTGACGATAATCAACGCCTGTTCACCTGCATCCAACTCCGCGACACGCAGCGCGCAATACGTTGTGGAAGGCGGCGTGGGTGAAGGCAAACGCTGGCGCGACAATCGTTATTTTGCCAATAAAGTGATAACCGAGCCACTGGCCACCGATGGTATTCACGACCCTGCCAATACTGCTATTCACGCTTTGCAGGAACCTGCGGAGGCACTTAGCGCCTTTCCGCTGGATCGCCGCGGTGGCGTCGACTGGGTCAAAGCGATGGACCTGGGCATCATCGAACCCCGCGCCGACCTAAAAGGGAAAACCCAAATGAAAGTGTTGGATCTGGATATCCTGTTCAAAGACACTGGACAAATGCCGTGGGTGAAGTTCCCGCACATCGCGCACACCAAGTGGCTGGCCTGCTCCAATTGTCACCCGGATATTTTCATCGCCAAAAAAGGGGCTAACAGCGATATTGGCATGGATGGCATCCTCGCAGGTCAATATTGCGGGCGCTGCCATGACAAAATCGCCTTTGCATTATGGACCTGTGAACGCTGCCACAGCGTTCCGCACGCTGGGACACCCAAACGCTGGAGTGAATTCATGGGTGTGCGGCCCGAAAAATAAACCGCCCGTTTTCCGTCATAGACAGACTTTCAATGCGGCCAGTTTCGACATCTATTTATTATTATATATTTCTGCTGGCGCTTCTAAGCGCCTGTAATCCTGTTCAGGAAATACCAGACATTGAGCCAACCCCCATTGAAACCACGCCTTCTGATGTCACCGAATTTATAAAACCCGCGGTTACTGAAAAGAAAACGGCATCTACCAAAGCTGAGACAAAATCAACCCAGCAAACATCGGGTAAAGTAGTTCTAGCCACCGGCAAAACCCTCAACGCTGTGGATATGGGAAGTAGTGAATCACCCCGCAATGACAGCATCCACGACACCATCAATGATGCCATTGTCGTTTTGCAAAACCCGGCAATCGCCATGAAAGATTTCCCACGGGATCGCCGCCATCAAGTTGACTGGGTACAGGCACTGGCGAAAGGTTTTATCGAACCCCGCGCAGACAAATATGGCAAAAGCAAAATGACCGAACTGGATTTAGACATCCTGATGAAGAACACCCAGTTCATGCCCTGGGTGAAATTCCCACACAGCAAACATACCAAGTGGCTGGCCTGTTCCAACTGTCATCCGGCCATTTTTAAGCCAAGGAAGGTGCCAACCCTATTTCTATGAACAAGGTTTTACGCGGTGAGTATTGTAGAGTGTGCCACGACAAGGTGGCGTTTGCGTTATTTACCTGCGAGCGATGCCATAGCGTTCCGCATGAAAGCTCGGGGCCAAAGTGGTGGTAATTATTCGGGCAGCGAAGCTGCTAGTGCGAGACAGACGCGGCGCTTCTGTCGAACAAACAATACTGAAAAATACTTAGTCGTTAACGCCCGTCGGCCAATAAAGCGGCCACTTTGTCGCTGCCTTTATCGCGCGCCACACTCATCGCCGTTTCTCCATCATCATCTTGTGCTGCTGGGTCTGCACCCTGCGCCAACAATACCTTTGCCACTTCCGCACGATCAAAAGCAGCGGCAGCCATCAATGGGGTGCGATGTTTTAGGCCTCGGCCATTCACATCGACACCCGCTTTCACCATCAGAGCGACAACGCCGGCATGCCCTAGACCTGAAGCCAGCATCAATAATTCTTCGCCATCACGCTTATCCAAGCCGGGCGGTTTAGCCTGCATCAAATTATCTAGCAGTAATTTTACGGTTTTTTCGTGGCCAAAATAAACTGAGTTGACCAACGGCGCGCCACCGCTGTCATCTCGCACACGAGGATTTGCGCCGTGATCCAACAACAACTTCACTAGTTGATCGTGCCCGGATGTGGCGGCAACAATTAATGCTGTGGTACCAAATTCGTCTACAACGTTAACATCCGCGCCTTGCTCAACCAACCATTGCGCCACTTCAAAATGATCTTCAGATGCGGCATACATCAATGCACTTTTGCCTTTATTGTTGCGTTGGTTTACCTCGCCCCCGCGTTGTGCTGCGGCTTGCACTGCCTGCAAATTGCCATCTTTCGCGGCATTCATCATTTCTGTGGTGTATTCACGCGAACAGGCACCAAGCAATAAAATGCTTAACGCCATCACAAACAATGTGATGCGTTTCGGTTGTTGCTGATTCATAGGGTATCTTTGAAAAATAAGGAACTGTTAAATAATTTAACGCTTCATTGACGCGTAAAATTCGATATTTAACTTGGTGTCTTTCAGGCGGTCTAGCAAAAATTCGATGGCTGCCAGCTCATCCATGGGGTGCAGTAGCTTGCGCAGAATCCAGATTTTCTGCAATTCGTCCGGCTTGGTGAGGCGTTCTTCGCGGCGTGTACCGGAACGGTTAATGTCGATGGCGGGATAAATACGTTTCTCGGCAATACGACGATCCAGATGCACTTCCATATTACCGGTGCCTTTGAACTCTTCGTAGATCACATCGTCCATACGTGAACCGGTATCCACTAACGCAGTCGCTAAAATTGTCAGACTGCCGCCTTCTTCAATGTTTCGCGCCGCACCAAAAAAACGTTTAGGGCGATGCAAAGCATTGGCGTCCACACCACCAGTGAGCACCTTTCCGGAAGAAGGGATCACTGTGTTGTAGGCGCGTGCCAGACGGGTGATGGAGTCCAACAAAATCACCACGTCTTTTTTATGTTCCACTAGACGCTTGGCTTTTTCGATGACCATTTCCGCGACTTGCACATGACGGCTGGCGGGCTCGTCAAACGTACTGGAAACCACTTCGCCGCGCACCGAGCGCGCCATCTCGGTTACTTCCTCCGGACGTTCGTCGATGAGCAATACAATCAAAATACATTCAGGGTGGTTTGCGGCGATGCTCTGTGCGATGTACTGCAGCATCATGGTTTTGCCCGACTTGGGCGGCGATACAATCAATCCACGCTGACCCTTGCCAACTGGCGCAGCCATATCGATCACACGCGCGGTGAGATCTTCGGTACTACCATTACCAATTTCTAGCGTCAGACGCTCATTGGCAAACAGTGGCGTGAGATTTTCAAACGGGACTTTATTTTTGGCATTCTCGGGTCGGTCAAAGTTAATCTCGCCAACTTTGAGCAAGGCAAAATAACGTTCGCCATCTTTTGGAGGGCGAATCTTGCCGGAAATGGTATCGCCAGTACGTAAACTGAATCGTCGAATCTGACTGGGTGAAACATAAATGTCATCGGGCCCGGCCAGGTACGAACTATCTGCTGAGCGTAAAAACCCGAAGCCATCCTGGAGGATTTCCAGTACGCCATCGCCGTAAATGTCTTCGCCATTTTTAGCGTGTGCTTTCAGTAGCGCAAAAATAATATCCTGTTTGCGGGCTCGCGCCATGCCTTCGACACCAGTGGTGCTGGCAAGCTCTGTCAATTCAGATGCGGATTTTTGTTTCAGTTCGGTCAGGTTCATAGGCGTAGGATCACTAGAAGAGTTAAGAAATAAAGTTTGGAGGATTCACCCGCGCCGTGATTTGGCGTTGGTGTGTTCAGCATTTAAAATGCCGCGTAAAAAATGGGTAGTGGTAACGAGTACTCTAAGGAATTATTTATGGGGTTTTGTTTTTTTAAGGTCTGCCAGGAAAATCGGTATTTGCTAGTGTGTTTGCATTTTTTTGTAGGAAGGGCGAGATTCAGCGCCTAGCAAACGTCGTTGAGACTGTAGTTTTGCGATAAGCTATCACGAAGATTGCGCGCCGTCCAGCCCATTCTTTATTCGGCCGACCGCCTTTCGCTGAAAGACAGTCGGCAAAACCATACTATCGTCCGGCAACTAAACGTTGCTATCGATAAATGCCGTCAATTGAGACTTAGACACTGCTCCCACCTTTGTCGCTTCCACGTTTCCTCCCTTGAACAGCATTAAGGTAGGAATGCCGCGAATACCGTACTTAGGTGGCGTGCCTGGGTTTTCATCAATATTCAGCTTGGCGACCTTGATCTTATCTTTATACTCTTCGGCAATCTCGTCAAGGATGGGGGCGATCATTTTGCAAGGACCACACCAATCAGCCCAATAATCAACCAGAACCGGACCTTCCGCTTTCACAACTTCATCTTCAAAAGAATCGTCTGTGAGATAAACGATGTTTCCACTCACTGATGGGCCTCCATTGGGTAGTAACCCGTGCATTATTGTTTAGAATTATTGCGTGTCGTGCGATCTGACTCGCCTGTTGAACATTAGTTACGACTAATCTGCTTATTTCAGCCTAATCGCCCGCACATTTCAAGCACAATATCGGCACAATCCTGTTATTCTTTTGCGCCATGACTGACACACATACTACAGACGTCGCTTTTTGTGACCTTAAACTTGATCCCCCTCTGTTGCAAGGCATCGATGCTTCGGGTTTTTCTCACTGCACGCCAATCCAGGCACAAACCTTGCCGTTGGCGCTCGAAGGCCAGGATATTTTGGGTCAGGCGCAAACCGGGACTGGCAAGACCGCCGCATTTCTGCTGGCCGTGCTGCACCGCTTGCTGACCATACCGGCCAGCCCGAAACGCAAAAAGAACCAACCTCGCGCCATCATCATTGCGCCTACCCGCGAACTGGCCGTACAGATTCATAAAGATGCGCTGCCACTAGCGACAGGATGCGACATGCAACTGCGCGTGGTTTACGGTGGCGCGGGTTATGAGCAACAGCGCAATGACATCACCGAAGGCGTCGACATTCTTATTGGCACCCCCGGGCGGCTCATCGATTATTTAAAGCAGCACGTTTACGATCTCAAAGAAATCCAGGCCATGGTGCTGGACGAAGCGGATCGCATGTTCGACCTGGGGTTCATCGCCGATGTCCGCTACATGCTGCGTCGCATGCCGCCGCCCGCCGAACGCCTCAATCTGTGTTTCTCCGCCACTTTACCCATGCGAGTAAACGAGCTGGCCTACGAACACATGAACAACGCCATCACGGTGAAGATCGAAACTGACAAAGTCACCGCGGACAACGTAACAGAAATTGTTTACGGGCCCGCCAACGACGAAAAGATTCCCCTGCTTATCGGCCTGTTGCGGCACATGGATCCGACCCGCACCATCATCTTCGTGAATACCAAGCGCGCCGCAGAAAAAATCTGGGGCTATCTGGAAAGCAATGGCTTTAAGTCAGCCCTGCTCTCTGGCGATGTGCCACAGAATAAACGGCTACGTCTGTTGGATGAATTCCAAAAGGGTGAGCTGGCGATTATGGTGGCCACCGACGTAGCCGCTCGCGGTCTGCACATTCCTGCGGTCAGTCACGTGATAAATTACGACCTGCCGCAAGAAAGCGAAGACTATGTGCATCGTATCGGCCGCACCGCACGCGCCGGCGCCAGCGGTGACGCCATCAGTTTTGCCTGCGAGGATTACGCCTTTTCACTGGCCGACATTCAGGAGTTTATCGGCTACGAAATTCCCCGAGGAAGAATCAGTAACGAGATAATGGCCACTGATTTAGCTCCTCCGGTACGTATCGAACGTAAACCTCGGCCTCACGGTGGCAGTCAACGCAGGGGAAATCATTCAAGTTCCGGGGGTAGGCACAAAGGTGCTGGACAAGGGCGACAGCCACGTCGCCGTTAACCGTCACCGACGGCGATTCAATACCAGCAGGTGATTTCAACAGTTTGTCAGTCTGCTGTTAACACCACCTGGTTTCGCCCCTGATTTTTTGCGGTGTACACTGCCTGATCGGCACGATCAACCAGGTCATTTGCCAGCACCTCTAAATCGCTTTCCGCTTCGTTGTGCGGCAAGGTAGCCACCCCAATGGAAATGGTCGCCGTCAGTGATTTGTCTTCCAGTGTTTTGAAGGGGTAGTCGGCAATCACAGCGCGAATGCGTTCGGCAATTTCCATCGCCGCCTCGGCAGGGGCATTCACCAACAGCGCCGCAAATTCTTCACCACCGTAACGACCCAGCACATCGCTCCCTCGGAGTTGTTCACGAATCAGACCCGCCACCACACGCAACACCTGGTCACCCGTCTGGTGACCGTGTTCATCGTTGACGATTTTAAAATGATCCACATCCATGAACAGGCAGGTGAGCGGTTCACTACTACGTTGCGCACGCCCCACCTCTTCCAACAACCGTTGATCGAAGAAACGTCGGTTGTTCACGCCGGTTAACGAATCGGTTAACCCCACTCGCTTAAGACGCTCGTGGTTAGTGGCATTCTCCACGCAGATGGCCACCACCGTGGCCAGGCGTTGCAGAAAATCCGTCGCCGCGCCTTCGAGATAGCGCGTTTCCTGTTCGCTACCAAGGTTGAGGCTACCGATCACCGTGCCGTAGCGCACCAGCGGTAGCAGCGCGACGCTGCGCAGACCTTTTGTATTTTCCGCAAATAAAAAACCGTGATCCCGTACTCGGAACTCTCCCAACTGGGGTTCCGCAGAAACCCCGAACACTGCATCAAGCACATCTAAATCATGTTGGAAGAGTAGTTGCTCCATCTCTTCCATGCGCACGCCTTCTTCTTCGAGGATGCGCTGAATTTCGTATTCAGGATCATGCAATACCAGACTCACCACATCCAGCCGGAAGGCCGTGCGGTAATTAAATAACAAACGCTGCACCAGTTCCGTTAACGACGGCGTGCTGATCAGGCGTAGCTCCTGCTCGTGAAAGCGTCGCTGCTTTTGCTCATTTTCACGCGCCTGACTCAGGAATGCTCGCAGCTTGCGGCGCAGAATCTGATTTTCGTGGTAGAGGTCGTCTTGCATCTGCGCCAAATTTAACCTGCTGTATAAAACAACGCCAGCCTCGGAGAGACTGGCGTTGCATTCATTAACATGAAGTAAATGGGGTTTGTCCTACGCCACCAATTGCCTTGCCATGGTATCCAGCTCATCACGACTTTCCACCGTGCGCTCCAGCACCTTGGCGACCTGGTCGGTGTTGAGATTCAGACTAGCCAGCAAGTCTGCAGGCAACTCTTCACTATCCGCGTCACCCATGTCCATGCCCTTGAGCAAGCGGTCAGCCAGAGCCACCACGTGCACATAATTGGCATGCAGTCCATCGTAAGACGGATTGTGGTGCTCTTGCTGTACCACAACAATTTCCGGCGGCATGTTCCAGGCTTCCATCAACCAGGCACCCATTTCCATGTGCGTGGCGCCCACCAGGCGTTGTTCCAGTTCAACGATGGGGGTTTCGGGTTCGTCCTTAACCGCTTGATGCAGCACGGCAAATTCCTTCGGGAACAGGTGACCCAGCAGCAGAAAACCAAAATTGTGCAACAGACCGGCGAGATAGGCCGTACCCGGACGTGGGCGCTGTTCACGTGGCACCATGTTGCACAGAGCCTGAGTCAACGCTGCACAGTAAGTGGCATCTCGCCAAAAAGCATTCAGTCCCAGCGGGCCTTCTAGCGTCACTTTAAACGGACGCGCTGCTGCCACGCCCAGAGAAATATTCATCACCATGTCGTAACCCAGCACGCGGGAAATAGCCTGGCGCACCGAGGCTACCTTGCCCTGATAACCATAAAATGGTGACTGTGCGTAACGCACAATCTGTGCGGTGAGACTGGGGTCTTTTTCCACCAGCTTGGCCAAGTCTTCTGCATGAGCATAAGGATTGGCGTTGAGCTGAATGATCTTCTGCGCCAAGGTCGGCATCGCAGGCAACTGTGTAATGCGCTCGATACGCTGGCGCATGGTGGCCATGGGTACTACTTCAATTTCTTCCACATTAGCCTCCTTATCTATTGGCTTGGCTTTGGCTGCTTGCTCCGCTTTTTGCTGCGCGGCACGTTGTTCCGAAATCTGCGAAAATGTATTGCCGTACCAGGCATTGCTGTGCAGCAGCTGAAAATCCTGCCCGGTGATACGCACCAGTTCCCCGGCATTGCCCGAGGCCACATAGACAAAATCCTGGTCTAACAGTGAATCGTCGATCACTGTCTCGAAATTATAGGCCTCACCCAGCGCCGGTAAAATGCCCGGTGAGCAATCGGCAAACACACCGCGGTAATCGCTTTCGTCTGCCGGTCTTAATTTGCGGTGCAGTTGTCGATTCAGCGCATCCAGTTTCAGCCGGTGGGTAATGGGTAACACCGCCATCACCATGCCGCTGATATCTTTCAAGATCATCGCTCGTGCTACGCGGAACGGTGAAATGTCGCCAATGTCACCCTGCCACCTGCCCTGCTCATCCACCGGGCAATGAATGATGGAATACTGCACGTCTTGTTTATCGAGATAACGTCGGACAGTAATTGAAGTAGACATGTTAACCCTTTGCTTTAAATGGAGTTGACCAATGTTCAGCAAATAGCGGCAGCATTCAGGGAAAGTATAGTCATGATCCCTTAAAATCCCTCAGCCGCTGATCGGTCGATGGGCGGCATCTCTAAAACACGCCACCATAAGCAACTGATTAACAAGGGGTACTGGGTGAAAGCCTACGCTTTTGCGTATTTTATGGCGAGACAAAATGAAGCAAGTTGCGAACTACTTGGCAAAACGGAGCAGCGCTGGCTTTTACGGCGTCGACGGCAGCTCGGTCACCACGTCTGCCGGGGGTTTAAGCGGCACCTTCAGCAGGCGACGAAAGGCATCCAGGGTGGTGTTTCTCTGGCCGGGGGGAGCGAATTGCAATTTGAACGCCTTGGGCAACACTTGCCGTTGCCCCTTCGGCCCCACCGCCAGCAGATGGTATTCGCCGCGGGGGAGTGCAGCGGGAACCTGCAGCGTCAATTCCTGCTGATTTTTCACGCTCACCGTTTTCACACTCACCGATAGTGCCGGCAACAGTGTGACCGACGCCAGCTTTGCCTCACCGGCAATAAAGGCTGCGCCGCGGGCGATGGCAAGCCCCGAATGACGCCCCGTGGCAGGGTAGGCCGTGGTCAGCCATGGCGACCGTGGCTGGCTGATATCCAGCACCTGCAAACCATCGTGCGCGCCCAACACGTAAAGTGCGTCCCCACTAAGTTGCAAACCCGTCACCGTATCGCCGCTGGCATATTGGCCGAGCGCTTCCAGCCCCTGCGTTGTGCGCCGCCACAGCTTGATTATCCCGGTGCGTGTCGCCGCGACCAACACGTCATCCCGTATCCGCACGTTAACAAACGCACCCGGCACGGTGATCCCCTGCTGCAGGCGGCCATCTCCGGCCACTTGCCATTCCACCAAGCCCGCAGGACTGACCAGCCATAACGCCTGCTCATCCAGCCACAGATCCTGTACCCGCACGTTATACCGCGCCACTTCCACCGGCCGCTGCGGATCTCGCACGTCCATCACCAACAAACCCGTCTGGCTGTCGGCGATGTACAGATAGTCATTGCCCGCGACGATCTTTGTGGCCTCGCCCGGGGTATCGACACCTCCGACTTGTCGCGTGTAAAACGGATCGAGAATATCAAAAATGGCCACGCCGCCATCTCCTGCCGCCACGTAAGCGCGACTGTCCTCAATCCACAAATCCTGCGCCTGCCCATCCAGATCCAGCCCCTTGGCCCAAATCGGATTCAGCGGATTTTTGATGTCGTACACCTGCAGCCCTCCGGCACCACTGGCGGCAAAAAGATACGTGCCCTTGGTGCGCAGTTGCTGCAAGGTGCCGCGCGCCTGATAACGCCCCACGTAGGCCGGTCGTGAGGGCTGGCGCACATCCACCACTTTGATGCCGCCCCACCAGTCCAGCACGTAGGCAAAACCGTCTTTCACCTTTACCCCCCAGGCCGCACCATCGGTGTCGAAGCTGCCAATGATGCGCGGCACGGCGGGACCCTTGTCTACTGAAAAGCGGGTGTCCACCACTTGTAAACCTGCCTCCCAGCTGGCCACGTAAATCAGCCCGTCGCCCAATTCAATGCTGCGGGCATTGCCGGGAATGGGCGTGTGGCCGATGACCTGGGCATTGTGTGGATCACTGACATCCAGGGTGTACAAGCCTTTGTCGAAAAAAGCCACGTAGGCGCGACCGTCCTGCAATGCCACATCTTCAGCTTGCCCACCGGGGTTGAACTGCGCAAAGGGTTCAGGTTTGGCGGGATCGCTGACATCAAACATCAACAGGCCGCCGCGATCATCCGCCACGAAGGCCACGTTATCTTTCACGTCGATATCCCAGGCCTTGCCCGGAGTGTCGTAGCCACCCAGGCGACGGGGATGATAAATGTCGCTGAGATCAATGATGTGAAATCCGCCACGGTGGTCGGCCAGATACAGGATCTTGCCCACCAGTTTCATGGTGTAAGCCAGCCCCAGATCGGCCATGGCCTTGGGAGATAGCTCCGCCGTCCAGCTGGGATGTTGCGGATCTTCAACGTCGATAATCTGCAAGCCCTGGTCATCGTCACCCACCAAGACGTAGTTGCCCATCAACGCCACGCCCTTGCTGGAGCCGGGCGTGTGATAGTTGGACAAATGCCGTATTTGGCGCGGATTGCTGATGTCGTACAGGTGCAGGCCGGAGAACCAGTCTGCCACGTAAAGAATGTCATCGCGGATCACCCCGCGACGACTGCCTCCCAGGTTCAGCCCCTCGGGGGAAATCGCGCCATCGCCGCCACCCACCATCATTGCCCGTTGCAGCCCCTTCGTAGTGGCCAACACAGCAGCATCGCCCTGCAGGCTACTGAACATCACCGGTGATTCTGTGTACAAGGCGGCACCACTGCTAGGCAATTCGGGATTGCCCAAACCCAGACGCAACACCCCGCCGTTTTGCAGGGCCAGCAGGGCGCTGCTCCCTCCGGTCGTTTCTTCGCTGAGCGAAAAGCCGCGAATCGCACCGCGTTTATTGAAGCTGCCGCGCCACTGCAAAGTCTCCGGATCACTGATATCAAACACCTGTAGGCCGCCTCGACCATCGGCCACCAGCGCCAACTGACCCTGCAACTGCACATCGGAAGGTATGCCAGAAGTGGATTGAATATCCTTGAGCACCGCCTGCTCGCCGCTGATATCCAGTAGCGCGATATTGCTCGACCCCACAAGCCACAGGTGCTGATCACGCAACGCAAAGGCGACAGCTTCCAGCGCTAGCGACCATTGGCGATCTAAATGTGGTGGCTGGTCACCCGCAAGCGTCCATCGCTGCAACTCGGTTTTGCCCGCACCGACATCCAACAATAAGTAGACAGCCTCGGCCATCAGTTGCACATCCACGACCTTGCCCGGTGATGCCACAGTGGCCAGCACAACAGGCTTGGCCTGCTGCGAAATATCCAGCCATTGCAACCGCCCATCGACCAACACCACCAGCAAGCGCTGACCGCTGAGAAGCAATTGTTGGGCGGGCGCAGCGAGGCTGAGCTGGCCGAGAACGCGCGCCGACTTTGCACGCGGCGGAAAATCCACAATGGACAACTGACCGTCGGCGGTGGCGACAAATGTACGCGCACCATCGGTAACCATGGCCTGTGGCGGTGTCGCCAGTGCCAGCCGATGAGTGACGTAAGGGCCAGCTGGCATCAATGCCAGCTGCGTGCCTGCCATCCAGTTTTCCACTTTCACGGAAACGGTCGCTGGCTTGTCCCCCAGGGAACCCTCTCTGTCTCCTGCGGAGACATTCACCTTGCCCTGCTGCAACACCTTGGGGTTTAGTGCCGTGATACGGGGGCTCGCAGGCACCGTGGCACAGCCCGCCAGCAGGCTGATATTTAGCAGGCACAGCGCAGCGGCCGCCAACCGTAGTGGCAAGTTTGTCCAACAGGAAGTAGGCATCGCGGTGGTTTATTTCACCTTGTGCAGGTATTTTTCCTGCTTGTAGATATTTTCCGGCAACGCGGGAGCCAGCGCTTTTACCGCGCTGGCCGGCGGCGCTCTAACCTCGGTCAACTCATCGATGGGTGCGCTGCGCGCCGCACCAGAAGCACGGGTCGTGCTGAAACGTCCCTTGCCCGGCACAATCAGCTCTTTGGCCTCGCGCAAATCAACCGGTTCCGGTTCGTAAAATACGCCACGGAATTCTTCGTTGATTTGGTGCACGTAAATAAAATAGGTTCTGCCCGCAATAAACTTGTATTGCCGCGCACGCCATACCGCCACTGGCGCTTTGTCATTAATAAATTTTGTCTCAGAATGTATCTTCAAAATGCCTTTGCTGGGTTTGAGATACAACAACGTGTAGTTCCCCTCGTCCTGGGTCAACAGGGTTTTCCCCTGAAAGGTGATGCGCACCGCGTCGTTTGCCACGCCCTTACTTTTGTAAGCAATAGGGCGAATAAAATACACCGTGGCCAATTGAGTCTTTTGCTCTGCGGTGATGTCACCGGGCATGACCTGTGGATGCCTGGTATTAACCGTCGAACAGGCCGCCAACAAACATGCGAGGCTAATGGCCAACGCGCCGGTTTTAATCCACTGACTGCAACTACTCATTATTACTACCCCCTACTACTGGTTATTTCTACGCTCTAATTTTTATCCCGCTTACGGTGCCGGGTTAGGCTGCTGCTGATGGATGGCCTCGATGCCTGCCATTACCTCATCACTCAAGCTCAATTGCGCACTGGCCAGATTACTCTCCAGCTGCGCCATGCTGGTGGCACCGATAATATTGCTGGTCAAAAATGGCCGACTGCTGACATAGGCCAGTGCCATTTGCGCCGGATCGAGGTCGTGCGCCTGTGCTAAAGCCACGTAGGCTTGCGTGGCAACCACCGCCTGGGCATTAGAATACCGCGAAAAGCGTTCGTAAAGGGTGACCCGTGCATCGGCTGGCTGCTGGCCGTGCAGGTATTTACCGCTGAGCACGCCAAAACCCAGCGGTGAGTAGGCCAGCAAGCCACAATCCTCGCGGTGTGCCACCTCAGCCAGCCCCACCTCAAAAGTGCGGTTGAGAAGGCTGTACGGATTTTGCACGCTCACCGCACGCGGCAGACCACACTGCTCTGCCAGGCGTAGGAATTCCATCACCCCCCAGGGGGTCTCGTTGGACAAACCAATGTGCCGGATCTTGCCTGCGGCCACCAGATCCGCCAGCACACGCAGGGTCTCCTCGATGGGTACGCTGTTATCCGGCCGGTGCTGGTAACCCAACTCGCCAAAAAAATTGGTATTGCGATCGGGCCAATGCAGCTGGTACAGGTCGAGATAATCTGTTTGCAAGCGCTGCAAGCTGCCATGTAGTGCCTGCTCGATATTCCTGCGGTCGAGACAAACCTGCCCGTCGCGAATATAGTCCAGCCAGTCGGCGCGGCTAGCCACCTTGCTGGCGAGCACGATGTCATCACGCTTGCCCCGCTGTTTTAACCAGCTGCCGATGTACTGCTCGGTAAGCGTGTAGGTCTTGGCCACGGGTGGCACCGGGTACATTTCGGCGGTGTCGATAAAATTCACCCCCGCTGCCAGTGCAGCATCCAGTTGCTGATGCGCCTCGGCCTCGGTGTTTTGCTCGCCCCAGGTCATGGTGCCCAGGCAGAGCACGCTCACCTTGATATTCGTCCTGCCCAGCGCTCGATATTCCATGTCCGTCCCACAATAAGCCGCTACAGAACGGCAAAAGCCACATCATAGCGCCACTATGGCCTGACCAACAATTCTGACGCCACTCACAATCGCTTGCATTCAGAAAATTTTCAGTCCAGTCTGGCAGACTGCAATAGCGCACAGATCAATACACCTCTGCTGCTGAAATAACGCCCCGTGGCACATAATGAAACGCCCCATGGCTTATAGCAAAAAGTGATGCGCTGACGCACCCATAAAATGGAATGGGAGGAACTCGGATGCCACGCTCTATCGTACGCCCTGCACCCACAATACCGGTTGTCCGGAAATTCACACTAACAATACGCTCAGTGTTAATCCTGCTACTTGGCAGCTTGATTCATAGCCTCGCCCAGGCCGACATCATCCTCAGCGCACCCCCCCGCGAATCTGCTGAGGCCGGTGCCAAACTCTACGAACCACTAGCCAAAAGCCTTTCCAAACTACTCGGTGAGAAGGTCACCTACCAACACCCCAGTGACTGGCGCAGTTACCAAAAACGTTTGCAGAATGATGAATACGATATCATTTTCGACGGCCCCCACTTTGCCGCCTGGCGCATGACCCGCTTGCACGCCACACCATTGGTGCGACTGCCCGGCAATCTTCGTTTTGTGTTGGTAGTGCTTACAAAAGACAAGGCTATCACCAAGACCAACGATCTCGTGGGCAAGCCGGTATGCACTTTGCCCTCACCCAACCTCGGCGCGCTGACACTGTATTCTATGTATCCAAATCCAGTGATCCAGCCTGATTTCATCCCAGTCAAAGGTGGTTTCAAACGGGTCACCAAAAAATTGTTGGGCGGTGAATGCCGCGGTGCGATTATGCGCAGCTCTTTCTATTACAAAAAGCTGCCCGCAGAGACTCGCGCGCAAATCAAGGTACTCAAAGAAAGCCTGCCCATCATTAATCAAGGCATCACTGTCAGCCGCCGCGTCAGTCGCGGTGACCAGCAAAAAATGCTGCATGCGCTCACCACCCAATCGGCCAACAAGGCCATGCGCCCCATCCTTGATCGCTTTGCACACAAGGCCAATGCCTTCGTGCCTGCACGTCAGGCCGAGTACGTGGGCAAAAACCTGCTGCACGACAATATGCTGTATGGCTGGTAACCGGATCCGCTGCTGCCGCGTTTAACGCTGGCACTGTGGACAATAATAAGTGGCTCGTTGTGCCTGCTGGACGTGTTTAATAGACGTGCCGCACACATCACAGGCTTCACCCGCACGACCGTAGACCTGCAGCTTTTGTTGAAAGTAGCCTGGCTTGCCTTCACCGCTGACAAAATCACGTAGCGTTGTGCCACCCGCTTCAATCGCCGCCAACAGCACCTCTTTTATCGCCAGCACTAATTGTTGATAAGCTGCACAACTAATCCGACCCGCTGCCTTACCCGGTCGGATACCGGCACGAAACAGTGCCTCACTGGCATAAATATTTCCCACCCCCACCACGGTTTTGCTGTCCATAATGAAAGGCTTGATGGCCAGTTGACGTTTACGCGAACGTTGAAATAAATAGTCCACGTCAAAGGTATCCGTCAGGGGTTCCGGCCCCAGGGAAGCGATGAGTTTATGTTGCAATGGTGAACGCGTCGTCCACAACACCGCACCAAAACGGCGTGGGTCACGCAAGCGTAAAATACACGTATTGCTAAACACAATATCCACGTGATCGTGCTTACCCACCGGCTCTTTTTGATTCACTAAGCGCAAACTGCCGGACATGCCCAAATGGATAATCACGCTACCTGCAGCTGTGTGCAGAAACAAATATTTAGCGCGGCGACTCACTTCCGTCACCACCTGACCCGGCAAAATGTTTTTTAATCGAGGCGGAATCGGCCAACGTAATTGCGTGTGGCGCAACACTACAGACTGCACCTTCTTTCCGGTGATGTGCGGCGCGATGCCACGGCGGGTGGTTTCGACTTCAGGTAATTCCGGCATAGCAGAGAATTATTGCGCCGACTCAGCGTCTGTTTTAGACAGAGACAGCAGGCGCTCACCCGCTTCGACAGGAAAATGATACTCAATGCCCAAATCCTGGCGCTGCAGAATAATTTCCGAATCGTTGCGCAACAGTGAAAAATGCAATGTCTGTTTGTTTGCTTCCTTGCCCAGGGTCACCGTGATGGATTCCGTCGCCTTCAACGGCATCACCGTTTTTGCTAATTCACTCACGCGCAACGCCCGCGCATGTCGCCATTCGTTGAGCAAGGATTGAATCGCATCCGCATTCGCCGGTTTTTCATTAGCCAACCAATGCATGCCCTGCTGGGCTAAATGCAGACTAGGCAGGACAAGTTCATCAATAACACTTGCTGGCGGTAACAAAGCAGAACTCACAAAATCGGTTGCCTTGCCCTTCGCCAAATGGCTGTAGCGGTCGGTAATCAAATGCACGGTATTGCCCACTTGCACATAGCGACTACCACCCAGCGCATCGGTGGCGCCAAAGCGCAGCAACAGGTTATCAAATGTTAATGACAGGTTTGGGGCGTCGAGTTGTAATTGATTGGCGTCCACGCGGCTCATGGGATATCGCGCAATGCTTTTTGTTTGCAGCACTTTTAACAACAACTGGATGCGCCCAACATTGGCAGGCATTTTCAGAGGCGCCTGCATTTGCCATTGGCCGGATTTTTTCTCCAACAGCAACGGCGCATGGCGTGTGCTGACGATGCTGATTTTTTGCACTGTTTCCGGCATCAGCGTCGTCAGTTTTTCTGCGGCGGGCGCCTCGGTTGTTCCGGGCTCATAAACCACCAAAGCCAGCAAGCCTGCCAGCGCTATCGCAAGAAAAATATTGAGCGTCGTCTTAGCGGACACTGTGAATACCACAATCGTGACCGAGTACAGGCATTAACGTTTGCGCCGCTTCCACCAAATCATAAACCCACTGCCTGCCAGCAGCAGCGGCAACGCAAACAGAAAACCCATGCCGATCATGCCTTGTGCCAGTGGCGATAATTGTAAATTACGATCGCTGGTAGTTTTCACCGGGATGTTAATCAGCTGATCATCATTGGCCAGCCAATTCACCATATTCATGCCGAGTAATAAATTGGCACCATTACCGAGGTAGGCATTGGAAAGAAAATCGCCATCGCCGGTGACCACGACACGTTGCTCCTTTTTCTGATCCGTATCATCGGTCGACAAGGGCCGCGTCATCGCAATCCCCAGGGTCAATGGACCGGCCACATCTGTGGCGGCATCAAATTGAATTGAGCCACTCATATCGCCCGTTTCGGACCAGCTACGTTTTTCAGTTTGCAGAATCACTCTCGCCTGCCAGCCATCCGGAGGCGTGATGATGAGCCCATGACTTTGTGGGAACAGGGTCAGCGCATTAAAGCCTTGAGTAATAGCATGGCTCGGGTAATCCGCCACCAGGGCAAAACGTGGATCACTCACCCCCAACACCTTGGTGGTGGGATCAACAATCATCCCCGGTTCAAAATCAATGCCCAGTTGCTTGGCCAAAGGCAACAAACCAAATTGCTTTTTATCGTTAGAGGGATCGGTTAACCACAACAAATTTCCGCCACCGGCCACGTACTGGTTAATGATTGCCACTTCACCTGGCAACAAATTCATTTGCGGCCCGGCCAACACCAGCACTCGCGTGTTTTCCGGCAGCTGTGGATTCTGCACCAGGTTGTGCGTCTGCACTTTGAAACCCTTGGCACTGAGCTGCTGCGACCATTGACCCAGGTCGTGATTGGCAACGCCCTGTGGATTTCGTTCACCGTGACCTTCAACAAACACCAACCAACGTTCGCCACTGCGCGCTAACCGCTGCAACATGTTAGTAAGCCCTTGCTCGGAAAGACTCTGCAGATTTTCGGCGCGCCCCTGATATTCGACACGCAATTCACCATTCACGCGAATACCCAGGGTGCGCACGGTCTCTGGTTCCAGATCGGGATTCATAAATTTTAAGGTGAGGTCAGACTTGTGCCGGCGATAACGATCCACCAGCTCGGTAACAGCACGACGCACCGACTCATCTTCTGTGGCATAACTGGTAATAGTAATCGGTGTATCAAGCTGCTTGAGCAGCTCACTACTGGCCGCCGACAGGCTATTACGATTATTCGCTGTCCAGTCCGCGGTAAAGCTATAGCGCGTACTCAAAAACGCCAGCACACCCATCACGGCAACAAACAACAAAGTAAATATAATGCCTTGCAGGCGTGTATTCCGGCGGGTTTTTGAGGTCACTAACATTGAATACCACAACAATAAAAACTAAGTGAATTGAGCAGGTGATTAAAAATTAATACTCCACATATTTTGCGTGACCGGCATTCACCAAGGCGTCATTAATATTCAAGGCTTCACCGTTAGCGTCAGCCACCCAAATCTCGGCGATATAACGACCGTATTTCCCTTTTTTATCTTTTTGAGTGTGGATCCAGATTTCCTTTCCCGGTTCGTCGTTGGGCATTAGCAACTCCCGTGCAAAATCCCGTGCCAGCAAACCCTGCGGCCGTTCATCACCACGCACTTCCGGCGTATTAATCCGTGCCAGTCGAATTTTCTCGTGATGTTGCCAGGTGCCCAGACCTAAATCGATGTTCAGTGTGCAGGTGTCGCCGTCGTAAACAGATTGCACTACTGCCCGGTAATGATAGAGATGTTCGTCCATGCTTTTCTCCTTCTTTTCGTTAAAAACTTTTATAAAAAACCCTAATGCTGCAAACGATCTGCATCCAGTCGGCGCACGCTCAATACCAAACAAGCTATGCTCAGCAACAGGTAATAAACAATATCGGTACTGCTGAACATACCTTTCAACAGTGGCTGGTAGTGACTCAGTAAAGAAAGATAACTCAACGCACCAGCACCACCATTGCCTGTGCTACCGGCCATATTCAATACCCACAACAGTAACAAAACACCAAAAGTTGCAACCGCCGCAACGGTGGGCTGGGTGGTCAAAGTAGAAATATACAAACCAATGCTGCACAAACTGGCCAACAATAATGTCAAGCCCAGAAGACCTGATGCCCATAAACCCATGTCAATTTCGCCACCGGCAAAAAGACTGAGCGGCATCACCCCAACCAAAACCACCATCAGTAACACGAAAGAAAACACACCAAGAAATTTACCGAGAATGACTTCAGTCATGGATACCGGCGCGCTCATCAGCAAGCTTAAGGTTTGGTTGCGGCGCTCTTCACTAATCAGACGCATGGTCAACAAGGGCGTGACCAACAACATCACTGTCGCTGCGGTGCTAAACAGCGGCACCACAACCACATCGGTGATCCCCGGTGCACCAGGTGCCGCGGCCAGGCGCGGCTGCAGCTGTAAATAGATATCGATGTAGAGCAGGAAAAAATAGGCACACAGGCCGCTGATCACCGCCAGAATCACCCAGGCCATGGGCGACAAAAACATCGAACGTAGTTCTCGAGCCGCCAGCGTAAAAATCATCAGGCCGCTTCCTCGCTTTCTTCTGCCGACACATCGGCCACCGGTTCTGCCGTGGTGATGTCCACAAAGATTTGTTCCAGCGATCGACGCTCCGGCGTCAGTTCCAACAGTCCCCAGGCATTTTCCACGACCACTTTCGCTACACGCGATACCGGATTGTTTTCCGGCTGGTGCTGAATATGCCACAGTCCTTCTTCCAAGGGCTCCACCGCAACCACGCCGTCAATCGCCAGCAGGCTATTTTCATCTACGGCGTTGTGAGTACGCAGACGCAAACCCGATGTCTGCATGTGACGCATCAACCCTTCAATGCTGTCGCTGAGCACCAACTTACCCTGATTGATAATTTGCACCCGATCACAGGTCGCCTGCACCTCGGGCAAAATGTGCGTGCTTAAAATCACGCTGTGTTCATTGCTGAGCTCGCGAATCAGGTGACGTATTTCGCGAATCTGAATGGGATCGAGTCCGACCGTGGGCTCATCCAATACCACCACGGCAGGTGAATGAATAATTGCCTGTGCAATGCCCACGCGCTGTTGGTAGCCTTTGGAAAGATTACCAATAAGACGCCGGCCTACCTCACTCAAACCGCAACGCTCTTTAGCGGTATTCATGGCCATGGTTTGTTTGCCACGTTCAATGCGATTCAACCGCGCGCAAAACTGCAAATATTCATCTACGCTCAATTCACGATACAGCGGTGGCAACTCCGGCAGAAAACCAATATGCGCCTTGGCCTGCTTGGGGTGTTCCAGAATATCGATACCATTAATGGTAATGCGGCCGTGGCTGGGCGCCAGGTTACCCGTGATCATGCGCATGGTGGTGGACTTGCCCGCGCCGTTGGGACCCAGAAACCCCAACACCTCACCACGGCGCACCTCAAAGCTGATATTGTCCACCGCCGGCGGCACAACGCGTTCCGCAGACTGCGCGCCGTTTCCCCAGGAGCCATAGTAACGCGTCAGTTGTTCAACCTTAATGAGGATGTCGTCTGTCATAATTATGATGTTGATTCCCAGAATACCTGTGCACTACGCGTAGCCGAAGCCTATGATATATTCGTAAGCATAAAGTTCAACTGGCACGGCGACACTTGGCGACCACATGTCCTTGACGTATTGCGACAAATTCGGTTTTGATACCAGCAAGATTGCTGAACGCCTGCAGTGGCTCGATCTCAGTGCTGCTGATCACGCCACCGCCGCACAACTACAACAAGACATCATTCAACCTCATGCCGAGGCCATTGTCCGCGATTTTTATAAATGGTTACTAACCATCGCCGAAGCACGGGCGTTGCTGGTGGACAATGAGCTCATTTCTCGCCTTAAGCAAACCCAAACCCAATACCTGTGCAATCTCGGCGTCGCCTTTGACCAGGCCGACTACTTCGAGTCACGTCTGCGCGTCGGCCAGGCGCATGTCTGGGTGGGACTGAGCCTCAGCCTGTATCAATGTGCCTACCGCTATTTGGCTGAACTAATACTTGCGCGCATTGATTATCAGCAAGACAACGCCTGCACCCTAACCACCTTTGTACACAAAATTATCGCCCTGGACATGTCGCTGGCTATCGAAACCTATCATCTCGCCCAGGTACAGACCCTGGAAGACTCACTGGATCGCTCTCAACGTCAGCAAAAAACACTGCGCGCGGCGGCCGCCACCGACTCACTTACCGGCCTGGCCAACCACATAACCATCATCAATGAACTCAAAAAGGCACTGCGACAACCACCACAGAAAGACCGCCCGGTAGTGGCCATCATGGCGGATATCGATTTGTTTAAACAGGTCAACGATACCCACGGTCACCAAGTGGGCGACAAAGTCCTCATCGAGATCGCCAGCCGCATCCGTTCCGCCCTGCGTGATTTTGATGAGATAGGCCGCTACGGCGGTGAAGAATTTCTGCTGGTGCTCAACGGTGCCGACCTCAACACCGCACAACGCGTCGCCGAACGTGTGCGTGAACACGTCGCCAGCCAGCCCATCAACCTGCAAGGACTGGAGATAAAATCCAGCATCAGCCTTGGTGTTGCGGTTGCACGGCCCGACGAGCAAGCCGATACGCTGCTGGCGCACGCCGATAAAGCGCTTTATGCCGCCAAGGGCGCGGGACGCAACTGTGTCGTCATTGCCGACACCTGACCAAACAGCATGCCACTTTTAGGGATCGACACCGGCGGCACCTTCACCGATTTTGTTTTGCTGCACGCCGACCATCCGTTGCAGGTACACAAAGTGCTCTCCACCCCGCAGGCACCAGAACAGGCCATCCTGCAGGGCATCCGCGAACTGGAGTTAGATAACCTCGACGACCTGTTGGTGGTACACGGCTCCACCGTCGCCACCAACGCTGTACTCGAAGGCAAGGGCGTGCGCACCGCGTTCATTACCAATACCGGCCTGCGCGACCTGCTCACCATCGGCCGGCAGGCACGCAGCGAACTCTACAATCTCAACCCCGCCCCCTGCGCCCCACCCGTACCGCGCGAATTGTGCCTGGAAACCGGAGGGCGTTTAGATGCCGATGGCAGCGTGCTGGAAGCACTTACTGAGTCCGATCTAGACACGCTGCGTAGCGCGCTGGAAAAATTAAAACCGCAGGCCGTAGCTATCAATCTGCTGTTTTCCTGGCGGGATGATCGTTTTGAAAAACGCATCGCCGAAATTGTGCCTGATGGCATGTTTATCTCACGCTCGTCACACATCTTGCCCGAGCCCCGTGAATACGAACGCGGCATCACCACCTGGCTCAACGCCAGCGTTGGGCCTCTGGTGCAGGGTTATCTACGCCGCCTGTGCTCCGGCATTCCACAGGCACAGGTGGCGATAATGCAAAGTGCCGGCGGCACCATCGATGCCGCGCAGGCGGGAGAAGAGGCCGTGCACATGTTGTTATCCGGGCCTGCGGGCGGCCTGGCTGGGGCGCAATACGTCGGCGGCCTCGCCAGTCGCCACCGCCTGCTGAGTTTCGACATGGGCGGCACCTCCACCGATGTGGCTCTGCTAGACAACGGGCAACGTGATGGCCTGCTCCTCGGCGATCTACCCCTCACCACGGAAGGTCGCATTGGCCCCTACCCGGTGGGTGTGCCGATGGTGGACATGCACACCATCGGCGCGGGCGGCGGCTCTATCGCGTACATCGATGACGGCGGCTTGTTGCAGGTAGGTCCGGAGTCCGCAGGCGCCGATCCCGGTCCGGCCTGTTACGGACGCAATGGCAAACAGGCGACCGTCACCGATGCCAACTTACTGTTAGGCCGCCTGCGCAGCGATGCCTTTCTCGGCGGCAATATGACACTGGACGACTATGCAGCACGCCGCGCCATTCAACCACTGGCCAATGCACTCAATCTCTCCCTCGAACAAACCGCACAAGGCATCATCGACGTGGCCAATGAACACATGGCGCGTGCTTTGCGGGTGATGTCGGTGCAGCGCGGCGTCGATGCGGCGCAACTGACCCTTACCTGCTTCGGCGGCGCTGGTGGCCTGCATGTCTGCGCACTGGCTGAGGCTCTGCAAATGACTCAAGCGCTGGTACCTGCGCACGCGGGGGTGTTATCCGCACTGGGCATGTTAGTGGCGCCACGGGCACGTTATCTGTCGCACACCTTACAACACGTGTTCTCTGCAGCGAGTGACAAATCATTTCCTTATAATTTACGAACGGCATTCTCATCACTCGTGGAACGCGGCTGTAACGCACTGATCGAAGAAGGTGTGAAGGCAAACAACATCAACATTTCGCCCAGCGTAGATCTTCGTTATCGCGGCCAGTCGTTTGTGATTAATCTTCCCATCACACTACCAATAGACGGTACGTCAGAACAAATTAAGCAGGCACTCATTCAAGCCGAAGAGAAATTTCACGCGCGGCATACTGAGTTGTACGGGCATGACTTACAACAGCCCGTGGAACTGGTGACACTGCGGGTAAAAGTACACAGCCCTTCGCTATCACCACTATTACCGTCAGCACAACAAGTTGAGGGCAAACCAATGACTGCTAAGCAGGAATCACCGGCAGGCATTCATTCGCCGCTGCCGGTTTATGTACGAGAAAAGCTAAAGGCTGAAATTCTCGGCCCGGCGCTGATCACCGAAACCGTATCGACCACCTATCTTGCGCCCGGATGGTCTTGCATACCTGACGCCAGTGGTTGTCTGCTGCTGTCTAAAACCTAAACTTATTTTTTGGTGATCAGCGAATCGCTGATGTCGCCTGCCCAACGAATAGATCCCAAATAGGCGCTGCGCAAAGTATCACAATCGTACTGGGCATTAGTCACGCTATCCCACTCACCACGCTCGTAACTCAATACCAATGAGAGCATCTCTCCCAACTCACCACGCTTGTCTAACAGTGCGTAATTCAAGGCATCAGTCAACGGCAAGGCGTCCAGGATTTCATCCAGCGGCTTATCGATAAAGGCATCCAGCGCAGAAAATAAACCCACAGTAAAAGCATGCTCTGCAGATATGGAAGTGCTGGTAGATAATTTTTCACACATGTGCGCACGGATCAATGCGGTGAGTATGAGTTCGTAAGGTTTGTCATCAATGCTGGACATAGCCAATATCGCCACCCAGGTTTTGATAGTGTTGAGCCCCAGCAAACTGATCGCCTGCTGCATGGATTCAATTTTTTGGCCGAGACTAAAATGTGCCGAGTTAATGTAGCGCAAAATGCGATAGGACAACGAGACGTCCTGCGCCACCAATGCTTGCAACTCACCAAAATCCAGATCGGGATCTTGCAGCTTGGCCAGCAATTGCATGATAGCCATGCGGCTGGTGGGCGTATGTACGCCTTTCACAATATTCGGCTTGCAAAAAAAATAGCCCTGAAAATAATCAAAGCCCAGGGCCTTGCAGTATTCAAACTCTTCGGGCGTTTCCACTTTTTCTGCCAACAGGCGTACGCCCGTGGGTCGAAGTTTTTTCACTTGCTCTGCCAGCTCAGCTCCGGGTACCGCCAATAAATCAATCTTGATAATGTCAGCCAACGCCACCAGGGGCAGTTTGCTGTCGTCACAAATAAAATCATCCAGTGCGATAACATACCCTTCGCGCTGTAATTTTTTCAATCCCTCAATCACCGCATCAGTCGCTTCAATATCCTCGAGCACTTCCAGCACCACGTTATCCTGCGCCAGCGAAGGCGGTAGACCTTCCACGATGTAACGCTCTGTAAGGTTGATAAAGGCCAACGATTGCTCCACCAATTCAGGCAGACCAATGTCCATTAACGCGTTGATTAAGACCTGCGACGTGGCATCGTCCCCATCAACCACATTGGCATGATTGTCTTCGCCCTCTCGATACAATAGCTCGTAGGCGTACACGTAGAGTTTACGGTCGTAAATAGGTTGGCGGGCGATGAAGATGTCTGACACGGTAGCAATCTCTGGCAATCGTGGTGATACCAGGTCTAGCGGCAGAGCCGACTTTGACTTAAGGCTGGGCGCAGTATTGAGTGTCTAGGGTCGAGATACAAGGGGCGGCTTCCTGCCCTCTGATCCTCGACATGTGCTGTTACCCCGCAGGGGCGCCAGCTGCCCCGATTCACGGTAACGCCGGTAATCCGCCAGGATCAGCGCATGATCAAAGGCCAGCGGAGAGGGTAAGGCATTCAGTGAAATAATTTGCACATTCGCGGCATCATCGGCGGCGCGCGGCGTGCCACTGGCCTCGGCAATGTACACCGCGCTGGCCGTGTGCATTCGTGGGTCACGATTGGGACTGGAGTAACAACCCAGCAAGGTAGTGAGCGTCACCGGCAGGGACACTTCTTCTGCCGCCTCACGCACTGCGGCCTGTTCCAGGCTTTCACCCACGTCCACAAAACCGCCAGGGAGCGCCCAACCATGCGGGGGATTTTTACGTTCGATAAGTAAAATAGGTCGGCCAGGCCGATCGCTGAGCTCAATAATAATATCGACGGTGAGCTTGGGGGTTTCCGGCAACGTCATTCAGTTCAGTGCCATCAATGCAAAACCAGCGCCGCCAAACCCAAAAAGGCCAGGAAGCCGATGACATCGGTCACTGTGGTGAGCAACACCCCGCCTGCCAACGCCGGATCAATGCCCACCCGTTTCAGCGCCAGCGGAATCGTCGCACCCGCCATCGCGGCTACCACTAAGTTGACCAACATCGCTGTGGCGATAATCCCACCCAATTGCACGTCACCAAACCAGGTCACCACAATGCCACCCACCACCAGCGCCCAGATCAGTCCGTTGAGTCCACCCACCAATAATTCTTTGTTAAACAGGCGATGGGCATTTGAGCGACTGATTTGCCCCAACGCCATGCCGCGAATTACCAAAGTCAGCGTTTGATTGCCGGCTATGCCACCCATGCTGGCGACGATCGGCATGAGAACGGCCAGCGCCACCATCTTTTCCAACGTGGCGTCGAACAGGCTGATGACCCACGATGCCAGCAACGCAGTCAACAGATTCACGCCCAGCCAAATAGCACGTCGCTGCGAACTGCTGGCCACCGGCGCAAACATGTCGTCTTCTTCCGAGAGACCAGCCATGCTCATCAGCGAATGCTCGGCCTGGTCGCGGATGACATCTACCACGTCATCAATGGTGATACGACCCAGCAAATCACCCTTTTCATCCACCACTGGCGCCGACACCAGATCGCGTTTTTCAAACCGGCTGGCCACCTCCTGTTCGGGCATGGTGGCAAGAATGGCCTCCTGCTCACGATCCATTAGCTCAGCAACTGTAATGTCCGGATTTTTGGTGAGCAGGTCGGTGAGTGGCAACAGTCCCAGGTATTTGTTGTCACGATTGGTGACGATGAGCTGATCGGTCATTTCCGGAATTTCGCCGACTAGCCGAAGATAACGTTGCACCACATCGAGAGTGATGTCTGCGCGCACGGTGACGGTATCAGTATTCATCATGCCGCCCGCGGTATCTTCCGGATAGGACATCACCGCTTCCAGGCGCTCGCGATGCTGGGCATCCATGGCCTGCAACACCTGGTCGGCAACCGCATCGGGGAAATCGCTAAGAATGTCTGCGAGATCGTCGGTCTCCAGCCCCTCCGCCGCCGCCACTAATTCGCTGTTGTCCATGTCACGAATCAGGCGCTCACGCACATCATCGTTGACCTGCAACAACACATCGCCTTCCTGCTCTTTAGAGACCAGATCCCACACCGCATCGCGCTGTTCACGCGGCAGGGCTTCTAACAGATGGGCAATTTCTGCTGGATGCAACTCGCGCAACTCGCGCTCCACATGGGCAAGCGTGCCATCACGGAGCAAATCCGTGAATGCTTGCAGTCGCTTGGTGCGATGTTCGTGTTCTTTGTTTGAGTTAGGCATGGCCGTCCACCGGTAATCTGGAAGCATTCTACCCTATGGTGGAGAGTTGGGGCAGGTGGGTTTTTAGATTGAGCGTGCTTGAGGAGCCCAGCAAAGAATTTATGGAGGTTCCGCAGCTGAATGTTCGGTTGATTGATTAATTTACTGGCGGAAGCTGCGTGTGTCTTTTCTTTGTGCGGCCAAAGAAAAGGCACCAAAAGAAAGGCCACCCTACGATTTGGTCGCTACGCGA
>CAZXZI010000002.1:0-62844 GCA_964645165.1 uncultured Ectothiorhodospiraceae bacterium | reverse complement strand
TAAAACCAAGCTGGTATTATCTCAATTCGTTGGAGTAAAAAAACCGGACTATTTAGGAACTTCTAAATGGGCTCTTAAGCTGCAAGGTCATGCAGTTGATATATCAATTACGGATCAAGAATGGCTTCAAAAGTTTCAAAATAAGGAGGTATCGGTTCAACCCGGTGATTCTATTCGAGGTACTTTAGTCCAGTACGTTTCATATGGGCATAATAGTGATGTCATAGGTGTCCGCTATGAATTAGAATCTGTTGACGAAGTCATTGAAGCCCAAGTGTTCGGGCAATCTAATTTTGAAACGTTCTAACAAACGCATCGAAAGCGACGCTCGTTCCTCAGCCAGCCAAAAGGATCAGAGTCCTTTAATGATAGACAGGCGTGATTTTACCCAATCATCAACCCCCGGCACTCGCAATAGGCACCACGCCCGCCAATTGAGTAGAACCAGCTCGTTCCGGCAGCGCCTCGGCGACTTCATCCAGCCACTCGACCAACGGCGTCCAGCGTTCCCGATCCGATTTCGTGCGACTTGCTTCCAGCTCGTGAATACCCAGCCCCTGCTCGGCGGCACGGATGTAATTCTGACTATCCCGCAGCGTAGCTACCAGCGGCAGCTTGAGGGTGGAAAGAAACCGTTCCAGATCTTTGAAGATCAGCGTATTTTCGCGCACCCGATTGGCCACCACCGCAAGCCGCACCCCGGAGGTGCGAATCTTGCCCACCAGCAGCAAGTCCTGAATAAAGTGCGCGGCTGCGTGGATGTCGATGGGTGAGGCCAGCACGGGCAGCAGAATCGTATCGACACGCTGCACGTACTCCACCAGCCCCAGACCGGTGACGCCCGCCGGCACGTCCATGATCACCCGCTCCGCTTCCACCGGCAGGCGCATCTGAAAGGCGCGGGTCACGTCGCGTCGCCGCTGATATGCGGCAATGCCATGAATCGCCGGGCGCTCGCTGTCGCGCAGACTCAGCCAGCGCATGCTGGAAGCCTGCGGGTCATAGTCCAGCAATGCAGTCACGTGACCCTGATCTGCATAGTAGCTGGCCAGGTTGGTGGCTAAGGTGGTTTTGCCACAGCCGCCCTTGGCGTTAAGAATCAAAATTCGGTGCATACCTATTGTATACGGCAATTCACGGAGAAAACCTGAGACTCTTTTAACAGAAACAACGATCAACAACGGCCAAAAAAGTGAGACGAAACAATCACTCGCCACTCATGACACCCTTTCTCCCCACAAACAGTCTTGGTGCTCTGGCGTGTAATCCACAAGCCAAAATTAACCCGGTGACTCACTCGCAGTAGATTTAACCGGTTAACTTAGGGTAGAGTAGCCGCCTGTTTCAGGTGTCCCGCGAACTTTCGTTTGCAGGATGAAACGGGAAGCTGGTGACCCTGTTTTTCGCGGCGAATTTTCAATGCCGAAAAACACGCATTCCAGCGCTGCCCCCGCAACGGTAATTGAGTACGCGGCAGACCACACGCCACTGTGTATCGATATACCCTCGTTTCAAACGAAGGTATCCCCACACGGGAAGGCGTCTGCCGGATTGTTATTCCTAACACTGGAAGCGCAATCACTCATAAGCCCGGAGACCGGCCTGTACTACCGTAGACAACGTTGCGGCGGGCGACGATGGCGGGCGATAGGCGCTCCGGCTCTGCTTCGACCTTCCACAATTCCCCAATGCACGATTGTCATTTGACACACTTATAAAAAATAATGCGCGCGGGTGTGTGCAATTGTTTTGGGGAGCAGTACCTTGTTGATTTCAAATTTTTCTATTTCACGCTGTTTTAACTTCTGTAAAAACCTGAATAAAAATCTTTATAAAAAGAATCTATTTACTGTTAGCTGCCTGATTGCAGCCAACATAATGAGCACTTCCGCACTGGCCGCTGACGATACCACCACCGCACCAGCCGTAGTGGTCACTGCCACACGCTTTGCCACCAGCATTGATACCGCGCCGGTGAATGTCACCACCATCACCGCAGAGGATATCGCCAAGAGCAGCGCCGATACCCTGGAAGATGTGTTGAACTACCAGGCTGGCATCAGCGTCACCTCCCTGTTCGGCATCGGTGGTGCCGGTTCCAAAGTTGAAATGGGCGGCTTTGGTGAAAACGGCAGCCAGAATACGCTGATGCTTCTCAATGGCCGTCGCCTTAACGATCTCGATCTCGATGGCGTCAACCTGACCAGCATCCCGCTAGAGAGTATCGCACGCATTGAAATTATCCACGGTAGTGGCACGGTATTGTACGGCGATAATGCTACCAGCGGCGTCATCAACATCGTCACCAAAAATGCCTTTGACAGCGAGCACGCCAGCATCAAGTTGCAGGCGGGTTCCTTCCAGACCCAACGCATCAGTACCGATCTACGCAAACTCGTGGGTGACACTTCGTTGACCCTGAGCATGGATAGCATCAAGTCAGATGGCTATCGCGATAACAATGCCTACGAAAACTTCAGTCTGTTCAGTGAAGCCAGCCGTGAGCAGGCTAACTGGAATTATGGCGCGAGGGTTAATCTCAGCCGGGAGAAAACCGGTTTGCCTGGCGCACTGGATGCTGCAACTTACAGAACAGACCCGACCGTAGCCAATTCTGCAGACAAGGCCAGGGAATCACGTAACAGTATCGAAGGGTTTCTCATCGGTGACAGCCTAGCAACAGAACTTGCCGTTAGTAAAAAACACCAGGAATACGTCTCTACTGATTTTGGTTTATTTGAAAGCGAAGCCGACCTCACAACTATTTCACTGACCCCTCGCGTCAATCGTAACTATGGCAATAATAGTATTGTCGGCGGCGTTGATCTTTATCGCAGTAAATTGAGTGCTGACTCTCTGTCTATATCGACATTTGGGACATCCCTAAGTAATCAGGATGCCAAACAGGAAAGTTACGCGGCCTATTTCACCAACGCTATTGTTTTACGCAAAAATACTGATCTGAGCCTGGGTGTTCGACATCAAAAAATTAAACTTACTGCCGATGGAGCCAGCAACAAGCGAGATGACAGCATCACGTCCTGGGACGTCACCCTTGCCCACAAACACAATTACGGTGGCCGTAACTATGCGCGCATCGCCAAAAGTTTCCGCACACCGGCGTTTGACGAAATGTGGAATTATTTCACAGGCAGCTTTGCGCTAATCAAACCACAAACCGGGCGTCATTACGAGATCGGTACCCGGCAAAGTTTCGCAGGCGGTCTGCAACTAGACGTTAACCTGTTTCGCATCAAACTTGAGGATGAAATCGCGTATGACAATGCTACGTTCAACAACGTCAACCTGGACAAAACCCGGCACGATGGCCTAAACATTAATCTACGCACGACCATTTCCAAACAAACATCGCTACAGGCAGGTTACGCCTACCGCAAGGCGACATTCCGCTCCGGCGCCTACGATGGCAATGACGTGCCGCTGGTGCCACACAGCAAGTTCAGCCTTTCCGGACAGCATCAATTCGGCAAGAGCCGCACATTTGGCCTGGATGCGGTGTACACCGGTAAACGCCCATTGGCCAATGACGACAACAATGTTGGCAAAATGCTTCCCGCCTACACGCGCGTGGATCTCAATTACACGCAACAATTCAATGGCTGGAAAGGCCGCATCAAGATTCAGAATGCAGGCAACATAAAGACTGCCAATTTCGGTGTTTATCGAACCTCTGGAAACGCCTACTACCCACTGCCTGAACGTGCCGTTTTCTTCACGTTTGAAGGTAAGCTGTAATCACGCCGATGGCACTCTGCAATAAAGGTGAGACAGTGAAACCGGCACGTTATAACAGCGCGTCGAGTCTACTGCTCGCCTTTATTGTCATTTCTATCCTGGTGCATGGCCTGAGCTTACTGTGGTCACAAGACCCCGTTACGCAAACAGCCGCACGCCCGCTTGGCACCCGTTACATCAGCACGGTGATCACAGCAACCACACCACCCAAAGCTCTCCCGACCCCTCACGTTCCGGCTACAGAACAAACTGGCTATATTGCTAAATCCGTCAGCTTGGCAGAGGTCGCTACGGCTAAGAAGACCACGCCAAAGACTTCCCATAAAGCCACCCTCTCGCCACAAACGCAGGAAGAAATACCACCGGCACAACAGGCAACAAACAGTACCGCCACCGCAGCTCTAGCCAAACCGGCATCGCCAAGCAGACAAAGACTGCAACAACGTAATTATTTGCTGGGCGAAATACAAAATAGTTTAAGCCGTTATTTAACTTACCCGCAACGAGCACGTCGTCGAGGTTGGCAGGGAGAGGTGATCGTCTCTCTGCGCATCGATAATCTTGGTCAACTCAATCATGTACGACTGGCTAAAAGTTCGGGGTACTCGCTGTTAGATCGTTCTGCAGTAGCCGCCATTGCCAAACTGGACGCTATTGACCTGCCAAACCGCTTCGGCCCGTCGCAGGCGATGGAACTGCTTTTACCCGTGAGTTACCAGTTACGCGATGGTTGAACAGTAACTGTTAACGTCTTTCGCGTACATCCTCTAATTTTCTGCAAAGCGCTTCGGCACCTTGCAAAATACGTGGGGTGTGGCGTTGTAAATGATCAGGATTCACATAAAAAATGTCCTGGTTTTTTACCGCACTTAACTGCGGCCACTTGTTCCAATCTTTTTTCCAGTTTGGGTTGGCCTTGGCTACACTACCGCCCACAATCACCTGTGGATTTTTTGCCAGCACCGCTTCCAGACTTATCTTAGGTGCGAGCGCAGAAAGGCCCGAAAATATATTACGCCCCCCACAAAGTTCAATAATCTGACTGATCATATGCTTACCATTGATGGTCATCAGCGGCCGATTCCAGATTTGATAAAACACCCACACCGGTTTTTTTGTGCGGTAACGCGTACGTAGTTTTTTTAATGTGTTCAGGAATTGGTTGCTAGCAGCCCGGGCCGTCTTTTCCGTACCCGCCAGAATACCGAGCTGACGCAGATTGCGTGCAATGTCTTCCAGCTTACGTGGTTCACTGGCATAAACGGGAATGCCCATTTTCCGTAATTTTTGCACGGGACTCTGTAAAGTACCGCTTTGCCACATCACCAACAGATCCGGTCGCAATGCAACGATCCTTTCCAGGTCGAGGGCATTGTAGGAACCCACGCGCGGGAGTTTTTTTGCGGCGGGCGGATAATCACTGTGCTCTACCACGCCGACGAGTCGGTCACCAGCGCCCGCAGCATACAGTAGCTCCGTCACGTGGGGCGCCAGGCTGATAATACGTTTTGCCGGTTGCAACAACGTTACCTTATTGCCCGCATCATCGGTGACAATCAACAAAGCCTGCGCCATTGGCCAGTACACCACAAGAAGCCAAAATACGATTATTTGTAAGCCATTCATTTTATTTTTTCGGTACTGTTCCATCGGGCTGTTATTATACTCGTAGCAACTCCGCATGCGTATTTAAGGAAAAGGGCTATGGGACATCGTCTTTCTAAAATTTATACCCGCACGGGCGACGATGGCTCGACGGGTCTGGGTGACGGCAGTCGTACTGGAAAAGATAGTTTGCGTGTGGAGGCCTTTGGCGACATTGATGAATTGAACAGCTTTTTTGGTCTTCTACTTACTCATGACATTGGTGAGGATACACAAGCATTATTAACCGGCATCCAGCATGATCTGTTCGATCTTGGCGGGGAGGTATGCATCCCCGGCAGGGAGGCACTGACTGCGGATTACGTTAACCGTTTGGAAAATGAACTTGATGATATGAATGCCACGCTTAAGCCCTTAAAGGAATTTATTCTACCGGGTGGCTGCGCCGCAGCAGCTACATGCCATCTGGCACGCACAGTGTGCCGTCGTGCCGAACGCCGCCTAGTCAGCGTGGCGCGCAACGAGTCCGTTTCTCCACTTGCGCTGCAATATCTCAACCGGCTTTCTGACCTGTTATTTGTACTGGCTCGCCACCTCAATCAGCAGGCAGAACAGGCCGACGTGCTGTGGCAACCGGGGCGGCATAGCCACAAATAAGCCCGGTTGCCAATCAGCCAAAATGCACTACAGTGAAATGGGCGCTGTACGATACAGAGGTTAGCGGTTGCTGTGTTTTTAAACACGGAAAACCGAACTGACGTATCGCAACATGAGATTACGATGATGAGCATTACAGCCCTAAACACCGGTATTAACGGTATTAATCAAGGCCTTAGCAACATGCGTCGTGATGCCTCCGCAATAGCGCAGGCCATCAACGAAGGCACGGGCAGCGAGCAGATTCGACAACCTGTCGATGTGTCCTCTTCGCTGGTCAACCTGAAACTGGATGAGCTGCAAATAAAGGCCTCCAGCAAAGTGGTTGAAAGCGTGAGCACCATTATTGGCAGTCTGCTGGACGTCACTGCTTAACCGTTCACCACCTGACACGAAGGTCATTGCACGCCCCCTAGGGGACAGCTATGCAGCTACCTGCCATTTCCCGCCCGCCTTCATCGCCCTTGCAAGTGTCCGCAAAGATCCTCGTCGCGCCCAGTAATCCCACTGATCCAGAAGCCGCAATTAAACCCACTAAAGCAGCTGATACGACGCAAACCTCCGAAAAGGCCGCCACAAACGGGGAACAAAAAACTAATAAACTAGAACTGACTGACACCGACTATCGCATTATTGCTGAACTGAAAAAAACCGATCGTCAAGTCCGCGCTCACGAGCAGGCACACCTGGCGGCAGCTGGCGGACTCGCCCGAGGGGGTGCGAGTTTTGGTTACACCAAAGGACCCGATGGGCAGCGCTATGCGGTGAGTGGTGAAGTCAGTATCGACACGTCACCCGGTGCAAACCCCGAGGCAACACTGCTAAAAGCGCAACGCATTCAGACGGCCGCGCTCGCTCCATCTCAACCTTCCGGTGCTGATCGCGCCGTCGCCTCTGCCGCTTCACAAATGGCCACATCGGCTCGCGCAGAGTTACTCGCACAACGCCTTAAGCCGGAAGATGCCGAGGGCAGTCCAAACGATTACAGCAAGACTGAAACGGACTTAACTAAAGGAAAAGTGGTTACTGACAACAGGGCGAACGGTACAGAAGACACAGGGGCACACGAGACGACACCAGACGCATCAAAAGATCTTGTGCAACTCATCAAGCAAGTCACATCTGCAGGGGATGCCTTGGGAAATATTCTTAATACTGCGGTCTGAGCAAGTAACGTTAGCGCAACACCCAGCAGTCAGGTTGGCAGGAAGTCGATGGGGTAAGTAACCACCATAACCTCAACATTCCGTGAGCCAAAGTTCAACAATTTCACCCGCGCAACCAATTTATGTTCCAGTCGTTTGTCGTTCAACTCACTGGAAATCACTTTACAGGATGTTACCCTGCCGGACGATGCAATGGTAATTTCCAGCACCACCTTACCCTGCAGCGTAGGATCCTTGCGTAAAGCACGACTGTACAACGAATAGATTGCGCCTTTATTTTTATCAAACACCAGGGAAATTTCTTCGTAAGATCGGGAAGGTTTGCCAGAACCTCCTCCAGAGACTTTTGGGCCAGCCTTGGCCACCATGTCCACCGGACTTTCCACTTGCGTCGTTTCACGGCCGGCCAATGCGCTGCGGCCAACGCCGCTACTTAAATGGGAGGTATCAATACCGCCGCTACCAGCCGTACCTGAGGTCAGAATATTGCGTTTCATCACCTTGGCGGCAGTGACGCCCTTTGCCAAATGCCTGCTCTTGTTCAATGACTTGGCTACCGGCTTATCGCGCAAATCAGCTAGCTCATCGGCGAACGCCAACAAACCCGAAGAGGCTGCCTTCTTTCGTGCCTCAGCTACTTTATCAACCTTTGGTTTTTCAATTTTCTTTTTCGGTTTTTCTTTTTTCTTTACCTTCTTTTTTTCTTTCTTCTTCTCTTTCTTCTTTTCTACTTTTTTAGGTGCGGGCTTTGGTTTGGGCTTCTGTTTTTCCAACAACAGTTGTGCCAGACGCGGTGGCAGCTCTTCCACTTTGTCCCTATCGACTTTGGGTACGGGAACCCAGGGCACAACCACACTAAAAATAAATGCCACTGCCAAGGCAATCGTGACAATTTTCTTGAGCCGCCCTTCATCTTCTTCCAGACGAGTCCATGGCAATATAAATGAGCGGTACACCATTACAGACACGACTTAACCCTTATCCCGTTTATGCAAAACTGCCAGAGAAATATTGCTGTAACTCGCTTTTGTGCACGTCAGCATAATTTTTTTCAACAAGGCAAAAGGAATTTTCTTATCGCCCATGATGGTGACTTCCCGCAACACGGGTTTACCATCGACTGTTTTTGTTCGTACTTTCCGAGCAGTAAGACGTAGTAGTTCATTTTTTAGGGCTTTAATTTCTGCGCTCTTCGTGCGCATCACATCCGCGACTGAGGCAATTTTTCTGCCTTGCACAACGATATCACTCGCACCCACTATAATGACGACAGTTTCCTTTGGCAGCTGATCAGAAATAGATTCTGGAAGTTTGATTTTCTTAGCGTTTGGTAAATCCTGCACTGTCGAGGAGCTCACCAAGAGAAAGAACACCAATATAGTGAAGATGTCCATCAATGAAACCATATTAAGCGTGGCATTGCGTTTGGAACGCGCATGATGGCGCGACATTCGCTTGGCGCGACGAGACTCGCTCATGGCGCATCACCAATGGCGATCTGTGGAAATAATTCTTTTCTCACAACAGATGCTGCCTCAACCACTTTTACCTCGCGAACCGTGTCCATGGCTTTGACCAGCAGCTCATAATTAGTGTCCGGCTCTAACAAAATGCTGATGTTTTGCTTTTTGGGGAAACGCACTTTGACCTTCGTCAGGAAATTTGAAAGCGCTACAAAGTCATGTTTGCCATCCGTGTTTTTAATGATTTTCAACACGCCGCCAATAGTATCCGCAACTACTAATCTGTCTTTGCGGATAATCACCTCAAAATTCCGCACCTTCTTTTGCTCTTTGTTAGCCTGTGATTTTGTATCTGGCGGTAGATTAAGCTCCAGAATGCTGAGCTGGGAAAAGACAGCTGAAAGCAGCAAAAACGGAATGAGCACTACCATTAAATTCAAAAAGGCAGTGATATTCAGTTCTGGCGCTTCACGATGTGCGCGCCGTACGCGGGATCTTACAGACATACGAAGTCGTTCCGCTTAATTTGCTTTACGCGCAGGTTCTTTGCGGTACTCAGTGATCGAATTGAGAAATTTCACTGTAGCCATTTCCATGCTGTCGACAATCTCCGTTGTTTTTGTTTGCAATACGGTAAACATCAGCAGTAAAGGAATTGCGGCCATCAAACCAAAGGCGGTGGTGTTCATGGCCACGGAAATACTGGCAGAGAGCAAGTCGGCCTTATCTGCCGGATTGGCATTGGCTACTGCAGTAAAGGCCTGGATCAGACCAATGATAGTGCCCAACAAACCGAGCAAGGTCGCAATATTGGCGTAGGTCGCTAGGTAATGAGTACGTTTCTCAAGCCGAGGAATGACTTCCATCAAGCCTTCTTCCATGGCAATTTCGATATCATCACGATGCTTGGTCATGCGCAAACGGCTTAATCCATAAGACATGATCTTGCCAACTTCTGATTTTGAACGGCTACTGATCGCCATCGCCTGCTCATAATTATTGGCCTTCACTAGCGGGGTTAATTTATCCCACATGCTACGATTGCTTAATTTAGCGAGGGTCAGATACATATATCGTTCAATCGCAATCGCGGCACCTATCGCAAATACCAACAAGATGGGATACATAAACATCCCGCCTTCCTGGAAAAATTTCACAATCGCGTTAATGACATCCATATTTCTCTCCTCAAATCACATCAATCAATTTTATGCCGCACGTTTGGTCTTATATGTTACCGGTATAACCTTATTACCCAGATTGCGGCCTAGCGTGCCACGAAATGTACTCACTTTAATCTGACCTAGTTCACAAAACGCTGCAAACAATGCACATGCGTAAATGCCTTATAGATGGCGGCATTTTAACGATTTTCTTAAATTTCTGATAGTAAATCAGGAAGGTTCAGTCAGTTAATGCCTACATCTAACTTATTATTCACGGCATCAAACTGTTGTTTGTTCTGCGCCCTACTTCACGCTTACATTAGATGCCGCTTGCGTCACGCTTCCGTATAGCATGCCATAATATTCGATCTGGCGTCGGAATACATCTCTGTCCAAGGCTTCAAAAGCAGTATCAAAAGAACTACTCCCCGCACTGCCTTGCAGCAAACCCAGACGTGCGCTTTTCCACGGCACGATATACAAAATTTTGGGTAATTCCCGACTACCCTGTATCGCGGTTTCATCCAACTCAATGCGATCTGAAGCTAGTGCATTCGTCGATAGCAACATCACCGCAATAAAAATCGGAAAGAAAAGTTGTTTCATTTTTTCGCCTTAGCTTTGACTCGACGCCCCAAGTCAACAATCCATTTCTTAACTTCGATATCTTCTTCTGGCGTCAATTTTTGATACTGCTGATAGTGCTGCAATGCTGCTGAAAACTTGCCCATATATAACTCTAACAAAATGCCATAATTAAGATGGGCGTATGCGTATTTTGGGTCTATCTGCAACGCCTTCTCATAATAAATTTGTGCTTGTTTGAAATCCCCGGCGCCACGGCTAAGAATACCCAGATGGTTCAAGCTAACGACATTTTGAGGATTTATTTTTAATGACGCCTGAAAGGCCATCTTTGCCTTTTCTAATTTATTTTGGTGGAAATATAAGATACCTAGATTGGCTTGTGGGCCGGAATAATTCGGGTATTGCGCTGTTAATTGCTGCAAAGCCTTTTCTGCCTTTGCCGTCTTGCCCGCACGCATGGCTGATAAAGCAGCTTCATACGCTGTAGCAATTTTCGGATCAATTTTTGGCCGTTCTTTTTTCGGCGTAGAATCAACATCACTGCTAGGGCCTGTAGCTGCACAAGCACCCAGCAATAAAACCATCCCAACAAAAATAAGGTGGTTAAAATGTCTCTGTAAACTTTTTCTTGAGGAAAATAAAAATTGCATAAAAAACCGTTTTAGAAGGTGCTAATAAATAAACTGGGCAATTGCTTCACTCTTTTCTGACTTGGAGTAACGTATGGGGCTCAGCTTCCGTAATTTTGCAAAACTTTTTTTCACCCACTTGTCAAATGTGCCCTCGCTCGTGCGGCTCACATTCGACTCATGAATGGTAATCGACTTCTCTTCAAAGGGGTAGGCTTGTTCTTCCAAAAGAATATCGTATTGTTCAAGCTCTTCCTGCGACAAACCTGGCGGCCGTTCTGATGTCATCAAATCTCGGCCAAACTCATTGTAAATTTCTCCCAGCCAATAAACCGATTCTGTGGAGACTTCAGCAATTCCGTAATCTGCAGCGACCGTAAATGCATCCACGGCCTCCTTCATCTTTTTCTTCTTACGTTTCAAGTTCTGCTTTAATGGCCGCACTAACTTGACCTGCTGAAAAGAATGCAGGGCTGGCTCAGCCAACTCCAATGCCGCTGTCGCCGCCAGATATCGCGTACGCGGAGTACTGGCACTCCCTGCATTTTTGTCGCGGCGTATAATTTCTTTCAACCAGTACCTACGCTCACTCGCCTGACCTGATTTACCATAAATAGCGGCCAATTTATTGCGTGCTTCAGTCGCTTGCTCCATGGGCTGTGGAAACATACCCACAAAACGCTTGAAGGTGGCGATAACCTGCTGCTGACTACCTGACTTTTCGTACAATTCTGCCGCCTGCCACAGGGCGTCCCGTTTGATTTCAGGGTCTGTTTTGTTAGCCGCCAAACTTTCCAGTTCTGCGGCCGCTTTCAGCGGCTGTTTGTTTTTCAAATATGCCTTGATCAAATTTTCCGAGACCCTCGCCGTCAGTGGGTGCTCGGGGTGCTGATCACGGAACACCGTAAACTTAGTTATCGCACCCAGCCAATTTTTGGCTTCCATCAGGCTGGCAGCAATATCAAATTCAGCGGATTGAATCACCGCAGAGTCAGGCGACACCTGCTCAACCCGGGCAAACTGAGCAATCGCTGCCTGCAAATTTCCTTTTGACTTCAAGTACTCACCCTGTTTGTACACGGCGGCAGCCAAGCCATCTCTTAACGCTGTCCGACTGGCATCATCAACGCCCGTTAAACTCAACGCCACTTTATAAGCCACTTCTGCACGTGCATAATCACCCTTCTCAAATTCAGCACGCGCGATGATTTTCCACGCCGTGCGCCTCGCCGCCGGCTTCGCATCATGCGACAACTCCAAAATTTGCCGTGCCGCCACAGCAGCCTGATTAAATTTTTTCAGGGCAAACATGTCCTGAGCCGCTTTGGTCAATACTTGTGCTGCGCGCTTATCGTCAGGAAATGTTTTACCGAAGCGCATGGCGCTACCCACTGCTAAACGACTCCAGGTTGCCTTTTGTTTCCCTTTTGCCTTTTTTTCTGCCTCGGCGTAGGACAGCAACGCGGCATATCCAGCCTCAGCATCTTTGCCAAAGCGCAAATAGCGATATGCTGTTTTTTCATATTCTTTGGCGGCTTTTTCAAAGTTCCCTGATTCGAATAAAAGTTCTGCATAAAGAAAATTCAGCTTTTGTGCATGATTACTTTGGCCAAACCATTTCAGGTGTTGTCGATACCAGACAAAGGCCGTTTGATAGGCAACCGCCGTTTTGCTTTTCTGCGCTACCGCATGAAAATGGCGCACCACATCTTCCGAATTTTTTTGTAGTGCGGCCTTTAGCTGTGCAAGAATGGTATCTTCCTGATCTTCGTAATGTTTCCAGTAAGCGCCATTAATACGGTAGCGCTTAATAAAGGTGCGTTTTTCTTCGATCAGCACACTGGCAAAACCCGATCGGGTGTAGGCATTTATTGCTTTCAAATCAAATTCAAAGGCCTGCTCATGCATGGGATATGCTTTCGTAAAGGCATGGTAGGCTTCCGCCGCATCCCGCACTCGATTCTTTTTCGCATAAAATTCAGCCAGGTCGCGGTACACCCGAATCTCATAGCCACGACGTCCATTTTCGTCAAAATAGGTTTTTATCGCTTTTGCGCCGCCCAATTCATCAAACGTCAACGTCACAATACGAAACACATCATCAATAAGTTCTTTGTCACCGCGACTCAATTTACGTGTGCCCACCAAACCCACCGCAGGTTTAAGTTTGCGATCTGCCAGAGAAAAGAACGTTTTCAAGGCGCGCGGGTATTTTCCTTGCTTGAATAAAGTCCAGCCCTGCTTGGTCATTGCTTTTTCGTAATAGCGCGAAGATGGACCCATACTGATGGTTTGCGTGTAGGCCAGTTCCGCCAATTTGAATTTATGTAAATCAAACAGCAACTCGCCACGGCGAAATTGTAGTTCGTCGCGATTCTTTGCCAGCGGATCCATTGCCAACAGGCGATTTAGTGCATCCATGGCTTTCTCTTGTTGGCCCGCTTGCTCATAAGCCTTGGAAACCTGGTACAGCAAATCAATGGATTGTTTGCCACCACTGGATAATTTCAGAGCGTCTTCGTAAAGTTTGATGGCGCCGCGGAATGTAATTTCCCGTAAAGCCTGGGCATCGGTATAACCCGCCGAATCGCTCTGCGCAAACACTTCCATTTGCTTTTGAAAACGCTCTTCACTGCGCTCCATTTCCAAATCGGCCAAGCGGCGCATGGCCTCAACTTTTTGTGTCTCTTCCTTGGCGCCCGACATGAACTCCCAATAATTATCCATCGCCTTGTTGCGACTGCCCGCGATAGGCGATTTGGTATCAATTTTAATATCCAGCTCACCAAGGTCGCCGAGCGTTTCCTGCTTCGGTGCGCCAGCACAACCCGCCACAAGCAAGATTGGCAGCAAAACCAATAATCGCTTATTCAACAGCTGGTACAATAACCTCAAATTCATTACTGACTACCCCAGCGCTTGGATGCATAATCATAAATCTGCGCCATGGAAAAACGCGCTTCTCCGGCATAACCGAGCAGGCGCTGCTTGCGGTGATCCAGCGTTTCCTGCGCCAATATCTTGAGGTGGGCTTGAATGCGATCCAACATCGACAATAACGCACCCTGCAAAGCCAACACTCTTTTATCTAACTTTTGCCGATGTGATGGCGCCAGGCTTTTGGCATCATCAATCTGCGATGACCACTGCTCCAGCCGTCCCAACGATAACCGCAACTGCGCATAATTTTTCAGAGTTTCCTGAAATTCATTGGTGGCAAACAGCTGCCACAAATAGCGCCCGCCGGGGGTGTTAGGTAGCTCCTGCACCAGCCAGCGTTGGTCCGCCGATTGGCTGGCCACCGCACGCGCCAGATTATCCACCAGGGTACCGCTGTTCACCGCCGTTTCCGCCTGGCGTACTTGTTCCATTTCTGCCTTAAACTTTTCCAGTGCTTGCTGGTAATAGGCCAGCGCTTGCTTGAAGGCTTCCAGTCTGCCGAAGGCGAACGGCACGGCCAGCAAACCATCTTGCACGGCAGGATCGCTGGCATCCAGCTTGACCAGCTTCAACCAGGGCACCAGCGATTTTTTATCCTGCCCCTTGGCAGAATAAGCGCGTCCCAGCCCCAGCAAAGCACGACTGGACATGGGGCCTCGCAAACGCGTTTTGACAAAATATTGCTGTGCCTTTTCCGGTTCATTTTTGCTGAGATAATGGTAAGCTAGAGTCAAATTCGCCTTGTCACGCAGTGCAAGACTCTCTACAGTATCTGCCTCTGCAGCACCCAACTCTTCCAGCAATTTGTTGCCTTCGGCTTCTTCGCCCTGCCGAAACAACGCCACCCCCAGATTGAAACGACCGTAAGTCGCCCACACGGATTTTTCACTCAATTGCTGCACCAGCGATTTTTTTCCCAACTGGCGCAGCGAATTTGCCGCCTCTGCAAAACGACCTTTCTTCATGTTCAACATTCCACTGAGCAACAAACGCTCCTGCTGTGCCTGACTGGATAAATCGCCGCGAATACGGTGCAACGATGCCAGCGCCACTTCGGTTTGCCCGCGCTGATACTGCACTTGCGCCAGACTCAACCAGGCTTGATTGCGCACCGCCTGTGGTTGGTCACTGTTGCCCAAACGCTCAAAAATCTCTGCCGCCTTGTGATGCGCGCCATTGGCGAGATACATACCGCCCAGCACCAACTGCGCCTGAGCGGGCCGATGTTTAATGCGTCCCTGCCCAAGATCCGCTTCCAAACGAGTGACTGCCTCAAACGGTTCGCCCATCAACAAATCAAACTGGGCGGCACGCACTAACGGGTCTTCAATGCGCTCCCAGTTGATTGGCGTGGCGGCAAGCGCATCAGCGCCCAGCAACACACCTGCCACCGCACAGAGAAGCGCGCCGCTCATCTGACGGCCACGCATTTACTTCCACTCCTTGAGTGACATTTCTGGAAACGGCTGACTTTTACCCGAGGCGACCCGCAACTCCACCACCCGACGTCCCACGCCGGAAATAATCACCAGTGTGGATTCGCGCTGAAAGTCGGGATCTTTGGGCACGCGTCCCATCATTGACACGGTGAGCTGGTGCCGACCGGCGGGCACATTGTCCCAAAACAACCGATGACTGCCGCCCTGTTGCAGCGCGGCCAATTCGAGTTTGGTATATTGGTGGTAAGCCGCCGCGTGCTCGTCAATTTGCAGCTGGATGGCATCTAACTGGAAAAATGGACTGGGATCGACTGTTACTAACAACAGCAGTTGCGTTTTGGGTGACAATTCCCGTGCTTCTTCCAGCACAGCCATATCACCACCCAAGGCAGTGACTTTATTAAGAATTTTTTCAGCAGCTTCGTCTAATTGAGCAAATCGTGCCACATTCTCTGTCGCACTCGCCGTCACGCCCGCCGCATAGGCCATACCCGACGCCAACAGCCCCAAGCCCGCAAGACTCGCACTTAAAAACGCGAACCTCCGTCGCGCTAAACTTACATTTTTCATACTACTCCGCTCAACATATCGTCCACTCGAGCATACCCCATCGGCTCAAACAACCCAATGCCAGCCAGCAATTACGAGGCAAAGTGGTCAAAATTCACGCCAAAACTCAGCGAATGCCGCGATAAAATTATCGATTTTAAGGTTTATTTTCTTACGCAGCTTATCGTAAAATAACCGTTCGAGAGCAAGATTCAACATTTTTACAGATATACCGACAAAGTCCTCAAGCAGACATAAAAACAAAGGCAACCTTCTGGGCTGGCAGAGCGTTTACACCGTTTCCGACTGCGCAAACTTAAACTATGCAGACCATTAAGTTTGTGTACAGTTCAAGCCACTATACTGTACATACACAAAGCGTTTTTAGCTTGCTTCATTCGTATTCACCATTAGTCACGACAAAGATAAAAAAGAGGCTATCACCCCGACCGATGTTTCAGACCAACGAGCACAGCGGCCCGGTTGTTTACGTCACCGAACAAGCCAACAGCGCATCACCGCCCGCGACTGACGCCGATGCGGCTGCCAATACGGCTGCCGAGCGCAAATCCCTGTTTAGTGCTTTTTCAGTCAAATTTATCGCCTACACCAGCGCCATTGTCATTGTTACCCTGTTTTTATCCATTACTGCGACCAATCTTTTTCTGGCTAAAACCTATTACCAGGGCTCGGAAGATAGCGGGCTCAGCCAACGTCTTGCCGACAAGGCGCACACGCTGGAATCGCAATTGGCTTTTTTCCAGGAAATCGTCAACCACGTCGCCACCCAGCCCACCACGCAGGACATTCTCGAAAATAATGATGAAACCAGCGCCCAGACCTGGGCGTTGCAAATGCGTCGATTCCTGCCGCAGGCCATGGGTGTGGCGCTGCTGAGCACCTCGGGGAAGATCCTGGGCGCACCGGCTGACACACAGCTCGGCCCGCAAAGCCTCACCGATCTGGCCAAACTCAGCCAGGGAGAGCACATTAAAATGCCGCCGGTGCACCGACTTACCCCCGAGACCAGTCACTTTGATTTGGTCGCCCCGGTGTTGGATGACGCCGACACCCCGCTGGGCATGGTGTTTGTCAATTTTGGCCTATCGACCCTGCAACCCCTGCTGAAGGGGAATACCAACAGCGGACAAAAGCTGGTGCTGCGTGACGGCAGCGGCAACACCATCACCCAGAATGACCATCTCGGCAACCCGGACAAAACGCAACACCTGGAAATGAATCTCGCCCACAGCGATTGGCAGCTCAGCCTCACCGAAAGTGCCGACCGCTCATTGCCCAGCTTTTTAAGCCTGGTGATTTTTAATACCTCTGCCCTGTTGCTCACCGTGGGCATCATCGCCTTTATGGTGCGCTACGCACTACGTTCGCTGGGCACGGATTTCTCGCAGATCAAAAGCCTGCTCAACAATCTGGCTGAAGGCGAGCCCCTGGCGGAAGAATTTGCCACCCCGCAACTGCGCGAAACAGCGGAAATCCTGCCCGCAATCAGCCACATTCAACGCGGCATCGATAAAAAACAGCAACTGCTGCAAACCCAGCAACTCAACGATGAAGTTACCGGCCTGCCCAATCGACGCCAATTTAATATCGAATTTGCTCGCGCCTACGATTTTGCGCGTCGCGGTACGCCAGTATGCGTGGTGCGAATCCACGTGGAGGGGCTAAACAAGCTCAGCGACAAACAAACCACACAAACGCTCAAACTGCTGAGCAAAACCCTCAAAGAACACGCACGCAAAGTGGATCACATCGCCCACCTCGATGCCGATCAATTTGCCCTGCTAATGTTCAGCATGACCAACGAGGGCGCCACGCCCTGCCTGGAACGACTGCACAAATCCTTCCTCGGCAAACAGGTACAACACCCGGCTATCCCCGACACACTCATTTGCAGCCTGCACTGCGGCTACACGCTGATTCATCCCCACCGCGACAACTCCGCCGCCGAGGTGCTCAAACGCACCGAAACCGCACTGAGCGAAGCGCAGGAATCTGAACAACGCAGCATCATCGCCGCATGATCGTAATCCATGACCGCAAAGGCCTCAGCACCCTGCTAACGCTGGACATCAGCAGCCTGCAAAATGCCGACCTGCGGGACGCCAATCTGGAAAATGCCAATTTAGTGCAATTTGATCTGCAGGGTGCTGATCTGCGGGGCGCCAATCTCATTGGTGCGGATTTACGTCTAGCCAATCTCGGCGGCGCAGACTTGCGCGGCGCGGATCTCACCGCCGCCGATTTGGCGGGAGCCAACCTGGATGAAACAAAAATGGATAGTCCGCTACTTCCTGTGAGTCAATAAATCTGCTTCCCACTACGATGGGAATTAGACTTTTATCCGCCTAAATCCAGCGCCACCCACTGACTTTACTATCCGTCATTTCTACGCGGGCCGGAAGCTAAGAACGCTTTAAAACCACTGGATGCTGGCCTTTATGCCCCAGAGGGTATGTGCTGGCATGACAGAAGAAAGACGTTTGCAGACAAATATTTAAGCGCATTCCTAGCGGATACTCGCCTTTATCTTTCCCCTGAGCTTCTCCACAACCACGCCGCACCCCGCACCCCACTGGAATCCCCGTGCTTGGGTGGCAACAACCGCGTGCGCACCGGCTCATTTTCCACCCCCGTTGAAAAAACATATTCACCCCACAACAGCGGTACCGTTTCATACAGTCGGTAGATATTCGACATGCCGCCGCCCAGCACAATCACCTCCGGATCCAGCAGGTTGATCACCGAGGCCAGGGCACGCGCCATGCGTTGCGCGTAACGTTGCAGACTGGCCTCCGCGTTCGCATTGCCCGCTTCGGCCTGCGCCACAATCTCTACCGCATCACCCTGCTCACCCGTCATTGCGGCATGATCTCGCGCCAGCCCCGGCCCGGACAAAAAAGTCTCGATACAACCGCGCCGGCCACAATAACACTCCGGCCCCGGCAGTTCGTCCAGCTGAGGCCAAGGCAGTGGATTGTGCCCCCATTCACCGCTGATGGCATTGGCGCCGCGCAACAACTGACCATTCACTACCACACCACCACCCGTGCCAGTGCCCACAATCACCCCGAACGCCACCGCAGCACCCGTCGCCGCCCCATCCGTGGCTTCGGATAACGCAAAACAATCGGCATCATTGGCCAGCCGCACTTCTCGTTGCAAGGCCGTCTGTAAATCCACTTGCAGAGGCTGGCCGTTGAGACATACCGAGTTGGCGTTTTTCAGCCTGCCGGTACCCGGCGCAATGGCGCCCGGCGTCGCCACGCCCACGGTGCCGATTTGCTCCTGTGATTTTTCAAGCGACAACACCAAATCCGTAACAGCCTGCACGGTGGCCGCATAATCACCAGCCGGTGTTGGCACGCGTTGCCGAGCCAGTGTTACGCCTTGTTCATCCAAGGCAATGGCCTCGATTTTCGTCCCACCCAAATCAATGCCGATACGCATCAGTCGCCCACCCGTTCCAGGGCCTGCAACTTATTGTTAGCATCCACCCGCAACACAAATTCGCCATGCACGCCTTCGCGCGCCACAAATGGGCGTAAAGATTCTGCCGGGAATTGCAGGCTTTGGCCGCTGGCCAACTTCACCACTACCTGGCGCGCAGCGCCTTCGTAAAATGCCAAATATTTTTCAGCCGGAATAGCCAGGTGAAAACGATATTCGACCATCAGTTACGCATCGCCGCCTGAATCGCACGGGGATCAAAACCGCGCAGCACATTATTTTTCACCAGTAACACGGGTACACCATTCCCCTGCAAGGCCTTGAACTGACGCTGTCCCTCGGGCGACTTTTCCACATCGTATTCAAAAAAGGGAATGTGATTTTTACGCAGATAGGCTCGCGTCATTTTGCAGTTACTACACCAATCGGTGCCGTACAAAATTACCGGTTCTTGGTGCAGAGCAGCAAAATTCGGGCGAGCGACCAACAACGCGTGCACGGAATCCCAGTTCAACACCGCCACGGCAAGCAAGGCCACAATCATCGCAAAACTGATAGCTGTCTTTTTCATGGTTTACACACGCTGCATCATGGTCGATAGTCCGTTTATCTTAGCTCGATGGACAAACATTTTCATTATGCGCATTGACCCTCAAACCGGCCTGCTCGACGACGCAACGCACGTGCCATCACCCAATTGTGATGCGCGCCCGGCGAACAGCCCCATCGACCTGTTGGTAATTCACGCCATCAGCCTGCCGGAAGGCGGGTTCGGCGGCCCGTGGATTGACGCACTATTTTGTAATCAACTCGATGCCAGTGAACACAGCAGCTTCGCCGACATCTGCGGACTCACCGTGTCGGCCCATGCACTGATCCGCCGTAACGGGGAAACCATACAATATGTACCGTTCCAGCAACGCGCCTGGCACGCCGGCAAATCGAACTTTGAAGGCCGTGAACGCTGCAATGACTTTTCCATCGGCATCGAACTGGAAGGCAGTGACGATCAACCCTTCGAGTCCATCCAGTACCAGCAACTCGGCAGACTTAGCCAGGCCGTCATGCAGGCCTATCCCGACATCACCCCCGAGCGCATCACCGGCCACAGCGACATAGCTCCCGGCCGCAAAACTGATCCTGGCCCGCACTTTTTGTGGCCGTTATTTTGGCAGGCCTTAAAAGGTGATAACGCCTAAACCTCCGAGCCACAATTCCGTTATGATGCTCCACAGTCCAACAACAAAACAACGTGAGTCGCCATGTCCCTGCTCGCCATACTGATCAGCCTCATCCTGGAAAAACTGCTGCCGCCCATGCACGGCCTACGCAGCCTTGCCTGGATCAGGCCCTACCATCAATGGATGTGCGCGCAAACGACCAACCATCCAAAATGGCAGGGCATCCCCTGTCTACTCATCATCGTTTTACTACCGCTCACCGGCATCGCTATCGTTCAATATTTACTCAACGATCTGCTGGTGTTCTTCAGCTTTATCTTTAGCATCCTCGTGCTCACTTATTGCCTTGGACCAAAAGACAAGCGCCAGCTGGTACACGAATACCTGGATGCCGAAGAAAGCGGCAACAGTGACAACGCGAACACTATCCTGCAGGAACTTGTCTCCTGCACAAGCAGCACTCCACTGCCCGAAAACAAATTCGCGCGCGTTCGCACACTCTGCGAATGCATCCTCATCCAGACCCACGAGCAATTGCTAGCCATTCTTTTCTGGTTTGTGATCCTCGGCCCCATGGGTGCCGTGTTGTATCGGCTCAGTGCCGAACTGCAACAAGCCGGACTACACAACTGCAAAACATGCGACGAGGAAACAGAGTCCAAAAATGGCGAAACCAGCGGCAGCGAATTTCAAAACGCCGTCTCTCGTCTGCATTACCTTCTCGCCTGGATCCCCAGCCACCTCACCGCACTCAGCTATGCCGTGATGGGCAGCTTCACCCACGCTATGCACGCCTGGCAGGATGCACCATTGGACGAAGACGATGGCATCAACAACACGATATCTCAAAATAATCGTCTGTTATTACGCATCGGCTTTGCTTCGTTACAATTCGATAACCATCCGCCGCAAGATGATGCACAACACAACGATGCCATCCGCGAAACACTGGGCTTGTGTGGACGTAGCCTGGTGGCATGGATAACTATTTTGGCATTGATGACCTTGGCGGGATGGGCGAGCTAGCTCACGGCACGCGCAGGAATAAACAAGCCCAGTCATGTTATTAAATCCAACACCAGCACTTCTAGATAGCCTCTATTCAATAACGCTACTCGCCGTTATTGTCTCGTCTGCCTCAGGCGTCCTTAAGGCAGGCTTCAAGCAATTTGATCTGTTTGGCGTGGTTATTATCGCAGTCACCACTGCCCTGGGAGGCGGTTCACTGCGGGATATGCTTCTGGATAGAGACGTGTTTTGGATTCGAGATGAAGTATTTTTTATCGCCTCACTGGCCAGCGCCCTTGCTATATTTATTGCGGCACGCATAACCACCATTTCCCCCAGGCTGTTCCTGCTACCTGATGCCGCTGGCCTCGCAACCTTTAGTATTGCAGGAACACTGGTCTCATTGATGGTAGGTGCGCCTTGGCTAATCGCCAGTTTTATGGGCGTCATGACAGGCACCATGGGTGGCATCTTTCGTGATGTGTTGTGCAATGAACCCCCCGTGGTCTTCCAAAGCTCACTCTATGCCACCGTGTCTTGGGGAGGTTCTTTGTTATTTATTGGGCTGCTGCAATTGCACACTGGTGTCACCACTGCCGCTACTATTGCTGGACTCGGAATCTTTATCACACGCATGCTCGCTATTCGTTATAACATTGGGCTGCCAACATTCCGCTTCAAATCCTAAATGCATAACGGAGGTTTAATCAGAGACATGCTAAAAATAAAGCCATTTTATAGTCTAATTTTCTTATTGATCCCCAGCATCAGTTGGGCGGCCTGCTTTAGTGACAAAATAACCGAGCTTGCGCATTCTGGTAAGACGATTACGGCTAAAGTCATCTCCATCAAACATATCAATTCCAAGGCCTGCACACTAACCCTCAATGTTTCTGGCACAAAGATTACCGGCTCGGCAAATAACACACTGTGTCACGCTAAAAAGAATTCGAACATCAAGGTTCAAGTTCACGCATTTTGTTGTAAAACACCCCCTTGCGATAAAAAAAATAAAATCTGGTTTACTCAACCGGTTCGCACGTTTAAGTCTGTAATAATGGCAATGCCGCCAACAGCAGCACGCGACACCACTCGACAAAGACGTTCGACTTCTGGTTTGAGCGTTGGCAGCATCCTAAAAATCCCACAAACGAATACAAGGCCACATGCCATAAAAAATGAAGCCCGGAGTGGTTCATCAGAACTAATCACCTTTGATAAGAGCTCACCGACTGCAACCCAAAAGTCCAAGTCACCCAAAAATAACAATCCACCTGCAGAAACATTGGCACTTACTTCAACCCAGGTCGAGCCTGTGGAATTCATCAATCCGCTGAACGAATATAAGGTGGAATTAGGGGTTGATGGGATAATAAAAAAACCAGGCCCACCGGGGGAGCTCAAGGTATGGATTGGCGACTCAAAACTCAGCGCAAACTTCTCCGCCGACATGGCAACAACGCAGAAAACGCTGCCCGCCATGGGCAACTCAGCTAAAGTGACACCCTACGCACCCGACTTTGACATAACGCCCAAAGAGAGCATTTGTTTTAAAGTCGATCCGTCCGGTTCCGAAACCCATTTTTCCATTACGCCAAAATCCACCGGCACCTTTAAGGTAGGCGCCGATGTGCTTTTGTTTACATCTGATGTGTGTTCCGGCACACCGGTACCCAAGTCGGCCACTACTCTAAAAGTGGACGTGGTGGTCAACAAGGAAGGTGTGGCAAAAAATTATCTGCTGCAACTGTGGGAAATACTGTGGGACGGCATTCTTAATTTTTGGACATGGCTGGTAGCCACTATTTTTGGTCTGTTTATTTTCCTGATTCGCAAGCGGCTTAAAAAATGGTTTGGTTTCGACGCACCGGACAGCGAGCCACCTCACAGCTAAACACTCAATGGAAAGTACATCAACACTCATATGGGGAATGTTGTTCGGCGCCATTGGCATTGGCTTTTTTTCCTATGGTCGAAAACAACGGGCCCTCATTCCCTTGTTCACCGGCATTGCCCTGTTCGTCTTCCCCTACTTTGTGCCAAACGTCACCGTATTGCTGATTGTTGGTGCCGCTCTAGTGGCGATACCGTATTTTATAAGATTATGAGACCTAGCTCTCGTGGATAGTTGAACAAAACAAGTTTGTTTATTCTGTATGTCAGGAGACGGATGAGGTGGCAAAAATCTATCAAGAAAAGATGACTGCGGATGTCGATGGGGAGTTCGTGATCTTTCTAATTGGCATGCGCATCAACAAATTCTGGAAGGTGCATAAATGGCTGCCTGTTACTCTGGCAATGCAAAGAATGATAACGGAGCTCAAACAAAAGCCGGAGCTAGGTTTTATCAGCCATGAATCATGGTTTGGGCGAACCTCGATCATGGTGCAATATTGGCGATCATTTGAGCACCTTGAGCAATATGCTGTTAGTAAAGATTCACAGCACGTTCCCGCCTGGCTTGAATTTAATAATAAGGTAAGAACTAATGGCGACGTCGGCATTTGGCACGAGACTTATCTTTCCCAAAAAGAACGTTACGAGTGCGTGTACACGAACATGCCCCAATTCGGCCTTGGAAAAGTCGGCAAGCTCATTCCCGCTGTTGACCAGCATCACACCGCACGCGGCAGGATGACGGGAGAAAATACATCGGGCTCCTGAATTTACAAGCGAAGCTGTAAGCGCAGAAGCCCGATATCACCTTTTGTTGTTAATCAATGGTTTTCAGGAAGTCATCTCCAGCGCAAAGGCTGCCTGATCCCAATCGTCGTATCTATCCAACGTAACTGTGCCGTTAAAGGTTTTCACGTTGGTGTGCAGGTTGACCGAAAAACTGCACTTTGGATTACTCAAGCCCGCCAACATCGTCGCAAAACTATTACTGCCGCTTTGATGGGGCAACGCTGGCGGCACACCAACATAATCCGGATTGGGATGTGGGCTGGTAAGAATACCACTGGGTCCACCCAAACCGCGTCGCCACCACATACGGTGATCCAGCATAAACATCGGCTCGGGGTGATAAGCACGGTAGCCCACACTGAACTGGCTCGACCCTGCGTTCACCAGGAACTGACACTCTGCCGTGTTTTGGACACCATTAACTCGCAAGTCCTCAATCTTTGCCTCTGCCTTGCGATTGTCCCACCACAACATGTGCGTCAATGCGGCGAAAGGCACTTCCGCCGTCGGTCCGGTTTCCTGATACCAGCGTCGATAGCTGAAGGCCGCTTCTGTGCTGTCACCTGGATTCGCAGTGCCGGTGGGCCGCAGCAATTTTCCTGCCGCGTTAAACACCTCCACCATCAGCAGGTATCGACCTTCAGTATGTTGTGTTGTATCCAACATGGCGTGATACAAGCCATCCTGCCATTCACGATCTGCATCGTAAGGAATCTCATAGAGATTAAATTGACCACCCGCGTTATGCGGGCCCAAGGCCGTTTTGTGCACGTGTATTTCCGTATCCACGTATTCGTAATAGCGCCACTGGGTAGGCGCAAGATAGGTGCGGTCACCCACGGGATTACCGTGATGGTTCGCAGCAACAATGCTCACCCGATAATACTTTGCACCAATATCCTTCATCGCCTCACTAAAGTAATAACGCAATGGTAATGTACCGCCCCAGTTGCGGTCGAGAAGCTTACCCTTTGCCGCTGCTAGATTGGCTGCGGGAAAAGCCAGACCATCGTTATATTCAGGATCATCAACACGATCCCACTCTGTTGCATCAGGCGTTTTCAGGTGGAAGCTGCCTGTATTGCCGATGTCCTGCAACAGTGCAAAGGCGCCCTCACCCGGAAACTCGTTGCTACGGCAGGATTGCGCACGGGGGTGATAACTCACCAGCCTGGCATTCACATTGGAATGGAACCACTTGTTCGCGGTAACACCGTCGTAAATAGTCACCGTCTCACCATCGACGGACTGCTTCACGACATAGGCGTATTCATCATGACAATTGATCAACATCCAACGCCGTGGCTCAGTCCAGCAAATAGAAAAATCACCATCCGGCTTGATAAAACCCTTTGCCATCTTTGTGGCTGTACCACAATGGCAGTGCAAATAGGGACGCGCATTGATGTACGCCGGAATACTTTCCGCAGGCAGGCTACGCAAGGCGATGAGATCCTGCCCAGCAGAGAGTTGCGCTTCGTTAATGGTAGCTCCTTTGAGGAAAGGTAACTGCTCAAAGGGAACGGGATCCGGCTGCGGCCGTGGCGGCCAGGGTTCCGGCGGCAAAATATCTTTCAGCCGTTCCAGTTCTGCCAGCAAGTCATCGAGACGGGGATCGTAAATAATCCACGGTTTGCAACAACAGTTGCGGCGATACACCTCCACCACACCTTCACAAACATCAGTGCAGTGTTTACCGAAAGGCGGAAGAATCGTAGGACGAGCAATGGCAGCATCACTCAGCATTTTTGTTGGATTGTTTAAGGCAAGATTGGTGACGAGCCTGGTTTTTGCTGCCGATAAAAACCGCGTATTAAATTGCGAGGTATTAATAAAATTCGCCGTCAACCAGGGGTACCAGTGACAATGCGACACAGACCCACTCACACATTGCCGCACAGTCAGCCACGGATACCATTTCACTTTTGGAATTTCAAAACGCCCGGTGGTTCCCAGAATGGTCTTAAACTGACTCGGCCGATAGGAGACGAGCAGCTTATGATCCAGCGTTGCAGCATCATCAACCCTGGGGCCAATCACAATGCGATCCGCTTTTTCAATAGCACTATCCGCTAACGAAAATTCACCCTTGTGATTCACTGTGCTGACTTTCAACACCTGTCGCTTACGATCAATAGCGTAAACGGCCAATTCCGGCTGTTCGTCTTGCGGATCAAATCCGATGTAGCGAATCCGTGAGACACACTTGTTTTGTTTTCCTTTAGCCATCTTCATCTCCTTATAAGCCATGGAAGCTAAAACCATTAAAGCTAAAACCATGGATGCATTCATTCAATGCGCGAAAACAATCATTGCTTCGCGTTACGCATGAACTTAATACAGGTGTTCTTCCCTGCGTTAATTCATGCATGCAGGATAAGATATCGATGCTTCACACGCGACGTAGTTTTCCGCATAAAATATGCGGAATATGACCGAATAGGATTACGGCAGGAAAAAAGGATGGGTATTACTACTGATGAAATGAACAGTCATTGTGCTAATGTCCACGCACAACGTTAAAAAATTGCGTTTATCTTCGCCGACGACTGGCTCGATGTCCCTGCGCATTTTCGCCCGAACGCTGGCCATCATGATGACCTGATTTTGGCTTTTTAGGCTTCTTGGGTTTGATGGGTCGGCCACCCAGCCGCGATGCCGGCAGATCATGCACCGGTTCAAAACCGTCCACGAGTTTACGTTCCAACAATTTTTGCGTCAGTCGTTCGATATCCGAAAGCTGTTTGATCTCGTCCGCACTCACCAAAGACACCGCATGTCCCGTGGCACCCGCACGACCGGTGCGACCGATGCGATGTACATAATCTTCCGGCACATTGGGCAGATCAAAATTCACAACCTGCGGTAGTTGCTCGATATCCAGCCCACGTGCGGCGATATCCGTTGCCACCAACACCCTGACCTTGCCACGTTTAAAATCTGCCAGCGCCTTGGTGCGCGCACCCTGACTTTTATTACCGTGAATCGCCGCTGCACCAATGCCCTTTTCTTCCAGGTAACGAGCCAGACGGTTGGCGCCGTGTTTAGTACGACTGAACACCAGCACCTGCTGCCAGTCGTTGTCGTGAATCAATTGTGCGAGCAACGCGGATTTTTGCTTTTTGTCCACAGGATGAATCCACTGTTCAACAGTGGGCGTCGCGGCATTGCGCGGGGTGACCGAAATTTCCACCGGGTTATTCACCATGCCTTTGGCCAAGGTGCGAATCTCATTCGAGAAGGTGGCCGAGAACATCAGGTTTTGACGTTGCTTGGGCAAGGTGGCGAGAATTTTGCGAATGTCATGAATGAAGCCCATGTCCAGCATGCGGTCGGCCTCGTCCAGCACCAGCACCTCCAGGTGCGTAAACTTCACCGCCTTCTGATTGTACAAATCCAGCAGTCGTCCAGGCGTGGCGACCAGCACGTCCACACCCTTGCGCAGCTTCATCATTTGCGGATTGATTTTTACACCGCCAAACACCACGGCCGAACTCAACGATAGATGTTTGCCGTAAATAGAAACGCTCTCGCCCACCTGTGCCGCCAACTCGCGGGTCGGGGTTAAAATCAGTGCGCGCGCCTGATTGGCCTGCGCACGTTCGCCTTTCGACAGCAATTCCAATATGGGCAGCGTAAAACCTGCGGTTTTGCCGGTGCCGGTTTGCGCGGCGGCCATCACGTCCCGACCGTCAATCACCGCCGGTATCGCCTCAAGCTGGATAGGCGAAGGTGTGTCGTAGCCTTTCTCGGCAACGGCTTTTAGAATAGGGGCGGATAGGCCCAGGTCGGCAAAACTCATAAAAGTATCTCTGTGGGGTTCGGTGCTGAAATGTCGGCCTGTTCTTCGGATCGAGGCCAGCCTGATGGCGGGCGTGAAGCTTACAGGAAGTCCTCGACGAGTGCTATCAAAAAGCCAGCCCCAGGTGGAGATATGAGGGGCTACTCCACCACCAAATCGAGATGGAACACCACGTCCGGCGAGGCGTGCACAGTGATGTCTTCGCCGACCATGACATCTACTTGCACATGTTTGTTGATGCGCAGGTCACCGCCCATTAGCAGTTGCACGGCAGTGGCGTTGATCTGCGACAGCGAACTGGCATCATAAAAAGAACTGTTCACGTCGGCCTGTAATTTGAGCGTCATCCACGGCAACACGCGCACGCCTGCGCCGAGGCTAGCAAACGCGGCAACATGGCGTTGCTGATCCGCCAGCACATCGCCTTTGCCCATCAGCAACAGTCCTCCGCCGCCAAAGGCGCCACCGGGATAATTGAACCACGACGCGTTGCGATCTGCGCTCACCCACAACGCGGCTTCTGCGGTACCACTGCCGCGCAACTGATCACTATCACCCGTGGGCAGACTCAGCGAACTGCGGATCGCCAAGCGTATCCCTTTGCCTGCATTTGGCCACTGTCGACCTGCCGTCAATCGCACATCGCCAATCCCGGATGTCGCCTTTGTCAGTGACAATTGGCTCACGCCGTTGCGCTGATAAAAATACTTAAACTGGTTACGCGGCGCGGTATTGCGTCCACCCTGCGGCAGTCCAAAGGTGCTGTGCCAGTCTTCAATAAAACTATCCAGCGAACCGCCACTGTGATTCACAAACGGAATCTGCACACCCCATTCCCACCCTTTGCCCACACCGCGCGAATAGACAAACGTGGTGCGATTGGTTTCACCATCGAACAACAACTTTTCGTTAGGCTTATTTTCAACCGTGTAATTGCTGGCGAGACCATTCACCAATCGATAACGCGCACGGTGTTCCTGCAGAATGCTGGCACTGTCGATAGCAGGCAGGTTGTGGAGTTGAATAACGGGGCTTTGGTTGGAACTAAAAAAGGGGGTGACGGGTTGTGCGGCGGCAATACTCAGCACGGCACCGTTAAGAAAAAAGGCGACGGCTGCAACACGCAGAGATTGCAGCGCATGGTTCAAAAAGCCATCACTGATATTTTTTTCATGATTCCGGTGAATAGCGGAATCCAGTGGCTTACCAAACCTCCTGGATTCCGGCCTACGCCGGAATGACGACAATAAAAACCAGTCTATGGTGAAGCCAGCCATTGTCGGGCGCGTGCAGCAGCGGCGCGCACCTGCGCCGGCGCGGTACCACCAAGATGGTCACGCGCTGCGACGGAGCCTTCCAGGGTCAGCACATCAAACACGTCTTGTTGAATCTTATCCGAGAAGCCTTGCAGCTCTGCCAGTGACATCTCGGCCAGATCGCGGCCACTATCCACCCCCAGGCGCACGGCCTTGCCGACCACCTCATGTGCATCACGAAACGGGACGCCCTGCCGCACGAGGTAGTCCGCCAAATCAGTAGCAGTGGAAAACCCCCGCCGTGCCGCTTCGCGCATGTTGTCGTGTTTGGCAACAATGGCCGGAATCATGTCCGCAAACACCCGCAGGCTGGCGCGCAGGTTATCCACAGTGTCAAACAACGGTTCTTTGTCTTCCTGATTGTCTTTGTTGTAGGCCAACGGCTGGCCCTTCATCAACATCAACAGGCTCATCAGGTTACCGGTAACACGACCGGTCTTGCCGCGAATCAATTCCGGCACGTCAGGATTTTTCTTTTGCGGCATGATGGATGAGCCCGTGCAAAAGCTGTCGCCCAGCTCGACAAAATTAAACTGTGCCGAGGCCCAGAGAATGATCTCTTCGGAAAAGCGCGACAGGTGCACCATGATCAACGCCGCCGCCGACACAAACTCGATGGCAAAGTCTCGGTCACTCACCGAATCCAGCGAATTTTCCGTGGCCGCGTCGAAACCCAGCAATTGTGCTGCGTATTCCCTGTCGATGGGATAGGAGGTGCCGGCCAGCGCGGCGGAGCCCAGCGGCATCACGTTGGTGCGTTTGGCGCAATCCACCAGCCGGCCGTGATCACGTTTGAGATTTTCAAACCAGGCCAGCAGATGATGACCAAAGGTTACCGGCTGCGCGGTCTGTAAATGGGTGAAACCGGGCATGATGGTATCGGCCTCTTGTGCAGCCATATCTACCAGCGCGGTTTGCAGACGCTTCAATTCAAGCAGACAGGTCTGCAACTCATCGCGCAGATACAAGCGGATATCGGTGGCCACCTGATCGTTGCGCGAACGGCCGGTGTGCAGTTTTTTACCCACCTCACCGATATTCTCAATCAGCCGCGCCTCGATATTCATGTGCACATCTTCGCGTGCCACCGACCATTCAAACGTGCCGGCCTCGATCTCGGCTTTAATTACCGCGAGCCCGGCGACGATGGCATCACGCTCATCATCGGTGAGCACGCCCACCTTGGCCAACATGGTGGCGTGGGCGACGGAACCGGCAATGTCGTGGGCGTAGAGCCGCTTGTCGAAGTTTACCGAGGCAGTAAAGGCTTCAACAAAGGCATCGGTGGGCTCGGTAAAGCGGCCACCCCAGGGTTTTTCTACGTTGTCATTCATCTGCGATTTACCTGAAAATTACTCGTATTCTTAGTGCTCAAGCTGACGCGCAGTATAGACGATATTGATTCATAGCCCCACTGGAAAGCGGCACACGAGCAAAATGACCCATGACTCAGCACAAAAGGCTAACCGATTCGCCAACATAGCTCCGCACAGCGTGCTTCGTTACACTTGAACCTCTATGAACCCCACTACACACAACACTAACACCGCAGCCAACGCTACCAACGCCACCAACGCCACCAACGCAACAGCCGACAGCTTCTTCCTGCCGGATTTTTGCAACGTGCGCATGGTCTTCGCCGTGGTGGTCATCAGCGAGCTGCTCGCCATCGTGCTCACCCTTTCACCGCTGCGTGGTAGTGGCGATCGCTGGAACGACCTCAGCATCATCTCGCTATTTGTACAGTGGGTGGGGCTCAGCAGCGCCGGTGTCCTGTGCCTGACTCGCCCTCTACTGGCACGCATGACAAAAACCCGCGCCGCTACCATCAGCTATTTATTGTTACTGTTCACCACCCTGGTGATTACTGAAGTCGCCTTCATGATCGGCAGTTATCTAAGCATGGAAAATTGGAATGCGAATTTCTGGCCTCCCAGTCCCTGGCAAATAGACCTGCTGCTGCGCAACCTCGGCATCAGCGCAATCTTCAGCGCCATCGTGCTGCGCTTCTTTTATATTCAGCACCAGTGGAAACAGAATGTGCACGCCGAGGCACAGTCACGATTACAGGCGTTGCAGTCACGCATCCGCCCGCATTTTTTATTCAACAGCCTCAACACCATCGCCAGTCTCACCCAAGTTGATGCAGACCAGGCGGAAGCCGCGGTGGAAAATCTCGCTGATCTGTTTCGCAACAATCTTGCCGATGCCAGCTTGCACATCAATCTTGCCGACGAACTAACACTCACCCAACGCTATCTTGAAATTGAAAAGCTGCGCCTCGGCGAACGCCTGCAACTACGCTGGAGCGTGGACGAGCTACCCAAAGACGCCTCGGTGCCGCGACTCATCCTGCAACCGCTGCTGGAAAATGCCATCTACCACGGTATAGAACCCATAGGCCATGGCGGCACCATCGGCATCGACGGCCATATTTACGAAAATGACATTTACATCAGCATCAGCAACCCGCTGTCACCGCGAGAAAATGCCGAACAGAAGAAAGGCAACCAGATCGCCCAGGATAATGTTCGCCAACGGCTAGCCGCTATTTATGGTGAGGCAGGTAAACTCAGCGTGCAGCAAGATGAAAACGATTACATCATTACGTTGATTATTCCCTACCAACGCAGTAACACCGGCACAGACAACAACGGGAAAAATCAAACATGAAAATCCTCATTGTCGATGACGAACCCCTGGCTCGCACGCGCATGCTTCGCTTGTTGGAGAATCTTCCGGAGGCGGAAATTGTTGGCGAAGCGAAAAGTGGTAAAGAGGCTCTGCTGCGCTCCAGCGTGCTCAATCCCGACGTGGTACTGCTGGACATCCGCATGCCGGAAATGGACGGCCTGGAAACTGCCCTGCACCTGTCGCACATGAAACACCCGCCCGCGGTGATCTTCACTACCGCCTTCAGCGAACATGCCCTGGCCGCCTTCGAGGCCAACGCTGTGGACTACCTGCTCAAACCAATTCGTCGTGAACGATTAGAAGATGCACTCAGCAAGGCGCAAAAAATAAACCGCGCCCAACTGCTGGAACTGGGTAAACAGGAAGATGCGCAACGCTCACGCAGTCACATCAGCGCCTACGCGGGGGGCAACTTGCAGTTAGTTCCCTCGGAAAAAATCTATTATTTTCAGGCCGAACAAAAATACGTCTCCGTGCGCCACCCCGAAGGCACCCTGCTTATTGACGATTCATTAAAATCACTGGAAGAAGAATACGGCGAACGATTTCTGCGCATTCATCGTAATTCATTAGTCGCAATTAAGTTTATTGAAAGACTGGAAAAAGACAACGAAGGTAAATGCCAGATTTGTTTTCGCGGCATTGATGACAAACTGGAAGTAAGTCGGCGATTGGTGGCCGCAGCACGGCGACGGCTTAAGGAGATGGGCAAGGCCTGAAAAACCTACGGCTGCCTAAATTAAGAACACCGACAAAGGCAGCTTCGTAGCTGTCGGTCACTTTTTCTCTAGCAACATTTGGGAAACCTCAATCGCTTCTTCAAGATAGCTGCTGTACATTCCGGGTGTTTGATAACCCACAATCTTCGGCACCAGCTCTTCACCTTTTGCATTGACCAGTTGCAGGGTCGGGACCACCTCCACCCCTCGGTTGATACTGAAACTTTCTGCGTTGCGTTTGCTGCCATCAAAATCAAGCAGTTCGTCGTATTCGTCCATCATCACTTTGCGCAGAATAACTCGCTGCGGATCGATACCCGCAATGCGCATGGGCCCCAGCACTTCGGCTTCCAGACGTTGGCAATAGTGACAATCTTCGGTGGCAAACATCAGCAGGATGGGCACGTTATTTTCGCGTGAAAGTTTGCTGAGGGCGGGCATATTTTTGCTGATGGTGAGTTGCAGTTTTTGTGGTACGACGAGATCTTCGTCATCACCATCGTCCATTTCCACCGGCCGGCTTCCGGCGGCGATGGCGCTGGTGGTGATTAGGTTGAATAGTAGAAAAATGATTAATGGGTGGCGCATGGTGACTACCTTAAAAAACGCTAATGGGTTTTTGTCATTCCGGCATACGATTGCATGGACAGAGGAGCTAGCACAACGCATGGAGCAGTTGCCGAGGCCGGAACATTAAGCGCGAAGCGCGTTGAACGCCGCAGGCAACCCGAAGGGTGAGCGCAGCGAATAATCCTGGAGAACGTAAAAAAATCTCTGGATCCCGGCCTGCGCCAGGATGACGATAGCAAACAGTCTCTGCCGGTGTGCCACGTTACTCAGTCCTTAGCACGAGGTGTCATCCCAGCATATCACGCAGATTCGATAGATGAGCACGGCCCCGTTCCTGACGCTCTTCCGGGGCTTGCTCGTGCCCGCGGCCTTCCCACGCCAGGTCGTCTTCGGGCAGCTCGTCGAGAAAACGGCTGGGTTCGCAGTCGACAGTCTCGCCGTGTTTGCGCCGCTTTGCAGCCATCGTAAACGTCAGCGTTTTTTGCGCGCGGGTGATACCCACGTAAGCCAGCCGACGCTCTTCTTCGATATCGCCTGCTTCCAGACTGGCGTGGTGGGGCAGCAGGTTTTCTTCCATGCCCACTACGAATACGTGCGGAAATTCCAGCCCTTTGGCTGCGTGCAAGGTCATTAACGAAATACAATCGTCGCGCGCCTCTTCCTCGTTGCGTTCGAGAATATCCATCAACGCCATCTGTGCCACCAGCTCGCCCAGGGTCGCACCCTCCTCAGCTTTTTTGGCCATGTTCCCAAGCCAGTCCACCAGCTCATGCACATTCCCCATGCGCCGCTCTGCAGTCTTGGGGTCGTTACTGGTGTTCAGCAGCCAGTCTTCGTAAGCAATGTCGTTGATCAGTTCTTTGACGGCGGCCACCGGGTCACCGCGTTCGGCCAGTTCTGCTTTTGCTGAAAGCCAACTGATAAATGTGCGCACATTCGTGAGCGCACGGTAATTCAGTTGCGTCTCCAGGCCGATTTCTTCGCAAGCATTGCACATGCTCACACCACGTTCCGCCGCATAGGTGGCTATTTTTTCCAACGTGGCCGGACCGATCTCACGCCGCGGTGTGTTGACCACGCGCACAAAGGCGGTGTCGTCATCCGGGTTCACCAGCAGTTTCATGTAGGCCATGATGTCTTTCACTTCCTGATAGGCAAAAAACGACGTGCCGCCAGAGATTTGATAGGGCAACTGGTTTTCCCGCAGGCCTTTTTCAAACAACCGCGACTGGTGATTGCCACGATACAAAATAGCGTAATCACTGAAGCGCCCGCCATTCTGAAACTTGTGCGCCAACAGCCGTGACACCACCTGCTCCGCTTCGTGATCTTCGTTGCGCGCCTGCACCACTTTGATGGGGTCACCAAAACCCAATTCGGACCACAGACGTTTTTCAAACACGTGCGGGTTGTTGTCGATGAGCTGGTTGGCGGCCTTGAGAATACGTCCGGTGGAGCGGTAATTTTGCTCCAGCTTGATGACCTTGAGGGTGGGAAAATCGTCCTTTAGCAGGGCCAGGTTTTCCGGCTGCGCGCCGCGCCAGGCATAAATCGATTGGTCGTCGTCACCCACCACGGTCAACGCGCCGCGCACACCCACCAGGTTCTGCACCAGCCGGTACTGGGCGCTGTTGGTGTCCTGATATTCGTCCACCAGCAGGTAACGAATGCGATTCTGCCAGCGATCCAGCACCTCGGGGAAATCGCTGAACAGCTGCGCTGGCAGGCCGATGAGGTCGTCAAAATCCACGGCATTGTAGGCCCTCAGATGGTGATTGTACTGTTCGAACAACATGGAAGCCGCCACCATTTTGGGGTCGTCATTGGCCGCAGTCTGAGCCTGCGCGGGGCTGACCATGTCATTTTTCCACTTGGAAATCTGCCACTGAAATTCCTGCGCTGCCTCGTCATCATCAAAGGCGCGGCGCATCAGTTCCTTGATCAGCGCCTGCGAATCCTGCGCATCGTAAATGGAAAAACCCTTGCGTAGTCCCAGCACCTTGCCGTCACGCTTGAGAATATTCAGACCCAGATTGTGAAAGGTGGAAACCCGCATGCCGCGACGCTCCGCAGCCTTCAACTCACCCTTGAGCCGCGCCTGCATCTCCCGCGAGGCCTTGTTGGTAAAGGTCACCGCGGTGATGTGGTGACCCTTGATATCGCAGTTCTGCACCAGATGCACGATCTTCTGCGTGATCACCCGGGTCTTGCCGGAACCGGCTCCGGCCAGCACCAGCAAGGGGCCGTCAATGTAGCGCACCGCGGCTTTCTGGCGGGGATTGAGATCAGACATGGGGGACGTTTTGAACCTACAGCAGGTGAACCATTGGGGTCAATTCTACCCTGTCACGCCCTCCGCGAACATGCCCAATCCGCACCTGCTGAGAATTGCAGGGTGGGTACGTTTTGTGTACCCACACGATGAACGCGCATTTTTCGTGGGCATGAAATGCCTACCCACCCTATTGACTACCAGCTCAATGCCCCACCGGTCTGATACTCCGTCACCCGGGTCTCGAAGAAGTTCTTCTCCTTGCGGATGTTGGCCTGCTCATCCAGCCACTGCAGCGCACACTGCGCACCGGGGAAGGGTTCTTCGATGTTCAGCTGGCGGGCGCGGCGGTTTGCAATGTAGCGGAACTGCTCCATGTGTTCATCAGCGCTGTAGCCCAGAATGGGGGCGCGCAACACATAGCCACTGTAGGCTGCCTCGCAGGCCTCGGCCTCGTCCCACATTTCACGCAACGCAGCAGGGTCGAGCTGCACATTGTTTTCGGCGATGATCTGTTTCACCACGCGAATACCGAAGCCGCAATGCATCACTTCGTCGCGCATGATGTATTGCAACTGCTCGGCGGTGCCCTTCATCAGGCCGCGACGCTGCAGGGCGAAGATGGGACTGAAGCCGTTGTAAAACCAACAGCCTTCGAACACCGCGCCAAAGAATAAATACGACAGCACGAAGGTTTCCAGATCGTCACGTTGATGCAAATCAATATCCGCACGCAATACCGCGTTGAGGCGGCGATTGGCCATCTGGATTTTCTGGTTAATCTCCGGCACCACGCGATAACGATTATAAATTTCACCCTGATCCAGACCGATAGTCTCGATGCAATGTTGGTAGGTCCAGGTGTGCAGAGCCTCTTCGTAGACCTGTCGTGCCTGATAAATTTGTAACTCCGGCGCGCTCATCTTTTCCATCACTGCCAGGCCGATGTTGCGCATGGCGAGGATGTCCGAGGTGGTTAAATACGACAATACGTTTTCGTACACGTGACGCTCGGTGTCGGACAGCTTGTGGTGGTAGTCGTGGATGTCCTGCGACATGTTGATATCCAGCGGCGTCCAGTGATTCTTGTTAGCGTTGAGGAAATAATTCCACGCCCAGGGGTATTTGAACGGTGCCAGTTGATTGATGTCGGTGAGGCCGTTGACCACGCGCTTGTCGTCGGCGCGCACGGGGGCGACGCCGTTGGGCGACGCGTTCTCCAGCGGTGTGTGCACCACCTCTGTTTGCACCGGCTCCTCCTGTGCGAAAGTCGCCAGCGCCTGTTCCACCAGCGCCGGGTTGGGTGGGCTTGTGTCGGTTGTGGTTTGGGCGTTTTGTCCCAATGGGTCGTCCCAGTCGAGCATGGTTTTTCTCCGATGGCTATTTACTGTTATTTGTTCGAGGCTTTTTCTCCCTCTCCCAAAACTGGGAGAGGGTTGGGGTGAGGGTTCATGAATCAGCCTCGGAGCCATCCCCCCTCACCCCAGCCCTCTCCCCCCAAGGGGAGAGGGGGTTACTCACTACTGACACGCCTCACAATCCGGATCGAGGATGGAACACACCTTCGGTGCCTCCTCCACGGTTACAGCCTCCTGCCCCGAGGTACTTTTCTCTGCATGCGTCGCGCCCAAGGTGCGCAGGTAGTAGGTGGTTTTGAGTCCGCGCACCCAGGCCAGTTTGTACAAACTATCCAGCTTGGCACCACTGGGCTCAGCCAGATAAAGATTCAGTGACTGCGCCTGGTCGATCCACTTCTGCCGACGTGAACCGGCTTCAATTAACCAGCGCGAATCAATCTCAAACGCGGTGGCATATTTTTGTTTCAACTCCGGCGGAATACGGTCAATACTTTGCACCGAGCCGTCAAAATATTTCAGATCGTTGACCATCACTTCATCCCACAGGCCCAACGCCTTCAGTTCATGCACAAGCTGAGCGTTGACCACGGTGAACTCGCCGGACAGGTTCGATTTTACAAACAGATTTTGATAAGTAGGTTCGATGGACTGCGACACGCCGCAGATATTGGAAATGGTGGCAGTGGGCGCGATGGCCAGACAATTACTGTTACGCATGCCGATGGTTTTGACCCGCTCGCGCAGGGAATCCCAGTCCAGCGTTTTGCTTTCATCCATTTGCAGATACTTGCCACGACCTTCTTTGACCAAGCCAATGGAATCAATGGGTAGGATTCCACGGCTCCACAACGAACCGTCAAACGTGGAATAACAACCGCGTTCGTCGGCCAGCTCCACCGATGATTGAATCGCAAAATACGACACCGCCTCCATGGAACGATCAGCGAATTCCACCGCCGCTTCCGAGGCATAGGCCAGATTCTGTTTGTGCAACGCATCCTGAAAACCCATGATGCCCAGTCCCACCGGACGGTGACGAAGATTGGAGTGACGCGCCTGCGGCACCGAGTAGTAGTTGTAGTCGATGACGTTATCCAGCATACGCATGGCGGTGCGAATGGTCTTTTCCAGCCGCTCCAGGTTCAGGCCATTTCCGTCGATGTGCGCGGCGAGATTCACCGAACCCAGATTGCACACAGCGATCTCGTCATCGTTGGTGTGCAAAGTAATCTCAGTGCACAGGTTGGAGGAATGCACCACGCCGCGATGCTGGTTGGTGTAACGCAGGTTGCACGGGTCTTTGAAGGTAATCCACGGGTGGCCGGTCTCAAACACCATGCCCAGCAGTTTGCGCCACAGGGTGATGGCATCCACGGTTTTGAAATTTTTCAGCTCACCAGCCTCGGCACGCGCCTCGTAGTCTTCATACTTTTCACGAAAGGCCTGGCCAGTGAGTTCGTGCAGCTCGGGGGTTTCCTCCGGCGAAAACAACGTCCACTGCGCTTCTTCCGCGACGCGTTCCATGAACAGATCGGGAATCCAATTGGCGGTGTTCATGTCGTGGGTGCGGCGGCGTTCGTCGCCGGTGTTTTTGCGCAGCTCCAGAAATTCTTCCACGTCAATGTGCCAGGTTTCCAGATACGCACACACCGCGCCCTTGCGTTTGCCGCCCTGATTCACCGCCACCGCGGTGTCGTTGGCCACTTTCAAAAACGGCACCACACCCTGGGAACTGCCGTTGGTGCCCTTGATGTGCGAACCCAGTCCGCGTACCCGGCTCCAGTCGTTACCCAGCCCACCGGCAAATTTTGACAGCAGCGCGTTGTCTTTCATCGCGCCGTAAATGCCGCCGAGATCGTCCGGCACGGTGGTGAGATAACAGGACGATAGTTGCGGACGTAGCGTGCCGGAGTTGAACAGCGTCGGCGTGCTGCTCATGAAATCAAAACTGGAGAGCAGGTTATAAAATTCGATGGCGCGGTTTTCGCGATCGATTTCGTTGATGGCCAGGCCCATGGCCACACGCATGAAAAAGGCCTGCGGCAGTTCGAAGCGCTGACCCTCAGCGGAATGAATAAAATAGCGGTCGTACAGGGTTTGCAGGCCGAGGTAGGCGAATTGCTGGTCGCGTTCCGGTTTCAACGCCTGCCCCAGTTTTTGCAGATCGTAACGGGTCAGCTCCGGGGCTAACAATTCCAGTTGGGCGGCACGGTGAATGTATTGAAAAAAATACACGGGATAGCGTGCGCTCATTTCTTCACTGCTGAGAATACCGCTGTCGGTTACGTCATCGTCTGTTTGCAAAAAGGCCAATGCCTCGCCGCGCAAATCAGCCAGCAGCAGGCGCGCCGCCACCTGTGAATAATTGGGTTCCTGATCGATGAGGCCACGGGCGCTCATGGTCAGCCCCTGACCCACGTCACTTTGTTTGATGCCGTCGAACAGGTTGCGCAACGCGCCTTCGAACACGCGTCCGGCATCGACGTTGTCCAGCCCGGAGCAGGCCTCGGCAATCAGGGTGTGCAGACGCGACTGATCCAGCGGGTGCAGACCGCCATCGGCGAGCCTGACCTGCATCTGCGGCATTGTCGGTTGTGCTTCCGCCCCCTGTTTTTCCTTTCGCTGACGCGCGTGCTGCTCGCGATACAGCACATAGGCGCGGGCGATTTTGTGATGGCCATTGCGCATCAGCGCCAGCTCCACCTGATCCTGAATGTCTTCGATGTGCACGGTGCCGCCATCGGGCAGGCGACGGAACAGGGCGTCCAGCACCTGGGCACTGAGATCACGCACGGTTTCGTGAATGCGCGTCGACGCGGCGGCCTGCCCACCTTCCACGGCGAGAAAGGCCTTGGTGAGGGCGACGCTGATTTTGCTGGCGTCGAAGCGGGTCAGCTTGCCGTTACGACGGATAACCTCGTACTGACGGGTGTCCACGCCCTGCTCGGCATAGGTGGACAGACCGGCGTTGATGCTCGACAGGGTGTCGGCGGCCAGATTGATTTCGGTAATACCCGGAACGCTGGCGTCCGGTATCTCGGTAGTGGTGTGCATGCTCCCCCCTCGTGCTGCCTGATGATGTAACGGGGTCACGGGGTGCGGGGAAGAGAATGCTACGGGGCGAATACGCGGCCGGGTAGCGGTCTTCCACCGACGGCCTTGACGCGAGACCCGGTGAAGAAATCCTCGCATCGAGAATGCGAGAAATTTCCGCTTCAACAGGTATTCGGACTCGGGGGACACCAATAAAAATCGTCCCCCACACCGTTGCGCGACAGTCCCGGAATCACACCGGGTTCCCCTGTTTTAATGTATCTGCAAACACTGGATTGCGGGTCTTTTAATCAAATACCACAATATCTAGTACTTACGATGAAGCGTGGGCACAAGATAGCGAATCGGCTGAAAGATGACAAGCGGCTGTCGGAAAAACTTTGGAGGTTGTTTGGGGGCTTGAGTATTTAACGCAGAGCACGCAGAGGTGCAGAGAAAGGCTTTGGGGAGCCTGCCGCGTTGGATACAGCAAATCGGGTGATAACTTTCGCGGAAAGGAGTGTCTTTCAAGAAAGGCCCAGCCAATCCGTCATCCCGGCGCACGACTGCATGGATGCAGGAGGTAGAGCACCAACAGTAGGCGCTTTTAGGCGACACAGGAGCAGTTGCCGAGGCCGGGATCCAGAGACTTAACAATTTCTGCTGACCTTTGGTTTTGAGGCAAACACGTATTTCTTCATCGGAGTAAAAACGAAAACCCAGCCGGTTAACCCGCCATTCTGGATCCCGGCCTGCGCCGGGATGACGGGCTGGTTGAGTCCGTTTTATGAAGATACTCTCACCACTCAGGTTGCCCCGAATGATTCACCCCCACGCGGCGAAACTCAAAAAGCCTTTCTCTGCACCTCTGCGCCCTCCGCGTTTACAACTCGGAATCAGAAACATCCACCCCCCGCGCCAACGCAATAAAATCCCGCACAAACGCCACTTCGTTTTCACCCCGTCGCACCGCCGCGTGCAGGGTGCCGTGCATGCCTTTTTTGGTCAGCGGGCGTTGAGTCAAACTAGATTTTCGCGCTGCTTCACGCAGCACCCAGTCCGGCAATACGGCAACACCGCGCTGACTAGCCACCAGCAACAAAATCACCGCGGTGAGGTCGGCCTGGCGCACCGCCGCAGGCTCAATTCCTGCGGGCTGCAAAAAGTGAGTGAACACGTCCAAGCGCTGGCGCTTCACCGGGTAGGTGATCAACGTCTCATTGCTTAGATCATCGGCGACGATAAATTTTTTCTTTGCCAGCGGGTGATCCGGCGCCAGCACCAACAGCGCCTCGTAATCAAATAACGGCTCGAACACCACGTCCGGCAGATTCAGCGGATCGGAACTGATCACCAGATCAATCTCGCCCTTTTGCAGTGCGGGGATGGGATCAAAACTCACACCCACGCAGATATCCACTTCAATCTGCGGCCACTTTTCGCGGTAAGAATCCAGCACCGGCATCAGCCATTCAAAGCAGGCGTGGCATTCGATGGCAATGTGCAGCCGACCCACCTCTCCCTGCGCGGCGCGATGCAGCTCGGCCTCGGCATTGCTCACCATGGGCAACACCTGTTGTGCCAGCGCCACCAGACTCTGCCCCGCCGGGGTGAGTCGTAGCGGCTTGGTGTTGCGCAGAAACAGGGCTAACTCGAAGTAGTGTTCCAGTGCTTTTATCTGATGCGACAACGCCGACTGGCTGACATGCAGCGACTCGGCGGCACGAGCCAGATTCCCCGCCTGCTGAATGGCCAGCAGGCTGCGCAGGTGTCGAAGTTCGAGATACATAATATTGATGTCCCAGCTGTGAATTCAGGTACGGTGCCAGGTTTCATGTAAATGTAACCAGCCATACTTACCGCTATGTTCTGACTTTTGAAAAACCACCGTGCTGATGCGTACCGACACTTCAGCTCCCGTCTGCCATTCTTCATAGGTCATGATGCAAATATTTTCTGATGCAGAACGAAACTGCACTTCTCGAATTTCAATGGTGAAATTTTCCGATTTGGTACCATGCGCATGCCACAAATCGTTGACGATACCTGGCCTGTCCTGCTGCTCACCACTCGGGTGGATGATGATAAAATCCTCATCAAGCGCATCTGAGAAATACTGATAATCCCGCCGGGTTTTTTCTATCGACCCCTTCAGCCAACGCTCGATAAAACCGTGCAGCGCGTTAATATTTCTGTGACATTCCATCTCCATTAGCCAAACACCTCCCTGAACAGCGACTCCAAACCATAAGCTAACAACACAACACCCGCAATCCGCTCAACACGCAATTTATAGTTATGCTTTTCCAGCAGACCCCACTCGAGAAAAATAATATCGACCGACAACGACCATCAGAATCCCACCAAGAACAATAACGGTTGAGACGGCAAGACGAAGGGTGATGGATTCAGACACGAAGACAACACCTCCCAGCGCAGCAATGACCGGCACCGATAGTTGCAGTACCGCCGCCTGTGTCGAAGAGAGGCCGCCAAGCGCGACATACCAGATGGTGTAACCAAGCCCCGACGTAAGGCCGCCGGATAACAAGGCCAGAATAATTCCATCGAAAGAATAATGTGCGCCGCGCATGGTGACGATGGCTAACAGAAAAGCAAACGGTATTGTCCGTAAAAAATTACAGGCCGTGTCCATCAGAGGATTCTTCGAACCACGACCTTTCAGGGTATAAATACCCCACGCCACTCCAGCAACCGCCATCAATAAAAATCCGCTCAATGACGGTGTCGTAAGCCCGGGCAAAACGAGATAAACAAGCCCCGTAAAAGCGACAACCATCCCGACCCATTCAATAACATGCAAGCGGACTCCGGAAATAATGGATAGCAGAATCATCGTTATCTGCACAGCACCAAAAAGGACAAGTGCGCCGGTACCGGTATCTAACGGGATATAGGCATAAGAAAATGTGGCAGCGTAAAGAAACAACATAAAGCTGGCGACCCAACTCCCTTTTGTCGTGGCCTTTGAATCCTTCCGACTTCGGCCAGCGCTGATAACTAGCAAAAGAACAATCGCGCCAGACAACAAACGGATCACCGTGAAGCTCGCCGCATCAATCACGCCACTTCCCAGAGCCAACCGACAAAGCACCGAATTGGCAGCGAATGCAATTAACGCCAGGCCAGTAAGCAAGGTTGTTTTTAGCAGTGACTGTTTAATCAATTGTCATTCCGTGAACATCTCGTCGACCAATACCGATGATGGCAAGCAAGCACACAAAGCAGGGTGCAGCGAGCAAATACATGAGTAGAACTAATAATGATATTTAATATTATGAAATTTACTCAATAGTACCCAAGCACCATACTGCGCCGCAAGTTGTACGTTGAGAGTTCAATAATCGACCTCAACGCAATCACCCCTCACCCCAACCCTCACCCCTCACCCCTCAAGGGGAGAGGGGGTTAAACAGGAGCACGGCATGTCCACCACCTCACAAAAAACCATCACCAGCCACAACCTCGGTTTCCCGCGCATCGGCGCACGGCGCGAGTTGAAATTCGCCCAGGAGGCCTACTGGCGTGGCGACATCGACGCCGAGCAACTGGCACAGACCGGCGCCGAGCTGCGCGCCCGTCATTGGCGGCAGCAGGCCGATGCAGGGCTGGGTGTTGTGCCGGTGGGGGATTTTTCGTTTTACGACCAGGTGCTGGACATGAGCTGTCTGCTCGGCGCGGTGCCGCCGCGTTTCCAGTGGTCTGGCGAGCAGGTGGATCTGGATACCTATTTCCGCATGGCCCGTGGCCGCGCACCCGGCGGCAAGGCTGTCGCCGCTTGCGAGATGACCAAATGGTTCAATACCAATTATCACTATCTGGTGCCGGAGTTTTTGCCGCTACAGACCTTCCGCCTCGCCTCCAACAAATTGTTCGACGAAGTGCGCGAGGCACAGGCGCTGGGGCACAAGGTCAAGCCGGTGATCCTCGGCCCGCTTTCCTATTTATGGTTAGGTAAAAGCAAAACGGATTTCGATGCACTGACCTTATTGGACAAACTCATTCCGGTTTACCAGCAAATTCTTCAGCAACTGACCGAGTTGAACGTGGAATGGGTGCAGATCGACGAGCCCATTCTGGCGCTGGATTTACCGGCAGACTGGAAGGCCGCCTTTGAATCCAGCTATTTTCAGTTACACACTCGCGGCCTGAAACGTCTGCTGGCCACCTATTTTGGCCCGCTACGCGACAATCTCAATCTCGCCTGCACACTGCCGGTGGAAGGCTTGCACATCGATGCGGTGCGCGCCGCAGACGAAGTGAACAAGGTGGTGGACTGGCTGCCCGGCCACAAACTGTTGTCAGTGGGCATCATCGACGGGCGCAACATCTGGCGCACCGATCTGGATGCAGCGCTGCAAACCCTCGACGACCTGCGTCAACGCTTCAGTGGTGAACTATGGATTGCGCCATCCTGCTCACTGTTGCATGTGCCGGTGGATTTGCAACAGGAACCCGGGCTCGATACAGGACTGCACTCCTGGCTGAGTTTCGCCACGCAAAAAGTCGAGGAACTGGTGACGCTGCAACACACATTGAACGACGGTGCAGAAACACAAATCGACACATTACAGGTTTCCCGCGATGCCGTGCGCAGTCGACGTGAGTCCACACGCATTCATCAACCTGCGGTGCAAACACGTGTCGCCACCATCAACGCTGATATGGCCCAACGCCAGTCCGCTTACCACGAACGTGCCACGCAACAACGTGAATGGTTGAAGTTACCCCTGTTTCCCACCACCACCATCGGCTCCTTCCCGCAGACCCCGGAGATACGCCAGACCCGCCGTGCCCTTAAAAACGGGGACATCGACACACCAACATATCAACAAAAAATGCGCGACGAAATTGCACGGGTGGTAAAAAAACAGGAAGCCCTGGGACTGGACGTGCTGGTACACGGCGAGCCGGAACGCAACGACATGGTGGAATATTTCGGCGAGCAACTGGATGGTTTTGCGTTTACCGCCTATGGCTGGGTGCAGTCCTACGGTTCACGTTGCGTGAAGCCGCCGGTGATCTTTGGCGACGTGAGCCGTCCCCGGGCGATGACCGTGGAGTGGGCGCAATATGCACAGTCACTCACGGACAAACCCATGAAGGGCATGCTCACCGGCCCGGTGACGATACTCAACTGGTCCTTCGTGCGTGACGACCAACCCCGTGCCGCTACCGGCAAACAGATCGCTCTGGCACTGCGCGATGAGGTGACCGATCTGGAAAGTGCCGGTATCGGCGTGATCCAGATCGACGAGGCGGCATTGCGTGAAGGCCTGCCGCTGCGCAAGGCCGACTGGCAAAACTACCTTGACTGGTCGGTGAACGCCTTTCGTCTAACTGCAAGTGGTGTGCAGGACAGAACCCAGATTCACACCCACATGTGTTACTCGGAATTCAATGACATCATCGCATCCGTGGCGGCCATGGACGCCGACGTGATTACCATCGAGACCTCGCGCTCCGACATGGAATTGCTGGAGGCCTTCGAGGATTTCGTCTACCCTAACGAGATCGGCCCCGGGGTGTACGACATCCACTCGCCCAATGTTCCCAACACCCAGCAGATCATCGAACTGATGAAAAAGGCCGCCAAACATATCCCCGCCGAGCGCCTGTGGGTGAACCCGGATTGCGGACTGAAGACCCGCGGCTGGCCGGAAGTGGAAGCGGCACTGCACAACATGGTGGCCGCGGCGCAGACCTTACGGAAAAAACTGGGGAGCAGCCCCGCAACACCACCGGCCCAACAGCGCACGGCCTGATAAAACACACATTCCCCCGGCAAAATCGACATCTTTGACTGTGATATGCTCAAGCTGCTAATCATAAAAAAAACCGTTGATCATATTTAGGGGGGAATACCATGGACGAACAATCCTTTCGCGGCCATTTGCGCCGCTGTACTTTTATGCCTTTTTTCCAGCTCCGGAAAAACGCCCGCCTGATGTCCTTCGGCGGTTTGTTTGCGGGCTTACTGTGTCTGATGAACGTGAGCTATGCCGGCACGCTGGCCAATAGCGACTCGCGCATGTTGTTCTCCGCCAATCAGGCGGCGCACGACATGTCCGTCTACCGGCTGAATCTGCACAACGGCGAATTGCACGAGGTGCCGGGCTCGCCCTACAAGACCGGGCGCTACCCGGTATCGGTAGACAGCACACAGGACGGGCGCTTTGTGTATGTGACCAATCAGGGTTCGGGGGATGTGTCGGTATTCGAGGTCTCCACGACGGATGACCGACTGCACGCCATTCCGGGTTCGCCCTTTGCGGTGGGCAAGTACCCCGACTCTGTGCATTTGAGCCCCGACAATCACTTCGTCTACATCACGCATGAAGACGACAATAATGTGGCTGTGTTCCGCCGCGACATCACGACCGGTGCCATCCGCGACACTGGCCTCAAGACCCCCACCGGCGAGCATCCTATCGACGTGACCCTGAGTCCCGATGGACACTTTGCCTACGTCAGCAATTTTTACGCCGCCAGCGTCAACAGCTATCGTGTGGACGCCAAAACCGGCGCATTAACTCCCTCTGGCACGCCCGCTGCTACCGATGACCGCCCCATTTACATAAAGGTTTCCCCCAGCGGACACTTTGCCTTTGTCGCCAATTACGGCTCCACCACGGTGTCGGTGTTCCGTATCGATCAGAGAACCGGGCAACTTTCAGCGGTGCCCGGCTCACCCTTTCTGGCCGGTGCCCAGCCCTATTCCGTGACCGTGGATCCCACCGAGCGCTTTGTGTATGCCGCCAACTGGGGTTCTCACGATGTCAGCGCCTTCACCCTGGACAGCACCAGCGGCAAGCTGGCCGAGGTGAAAGGTTCACCTTATCGCGCTGACTGGTTCCCTTACGCCGTAGTGGTGGACGACAAAACCCAGTACGCCTACGTGGCGAATAATGGCGCAGGCAACATCAGCGCATATCGCATTGATGCGCACAGCGGGGCGCTCAAGGAGTTATCCGATTCTCCCTTTGCCTCCGATCTCGGCGCTTACGGACTGAGCCTCAGCCTACACCGGCAGTAAGCCAACACCACAGCCTTGCTTTATCATCGCGTGCGTCATCGTTTGCGTAATAAACCCCTGCCTGCCGGGTCTACCCTGCGCAAGCGGGTTGTCGCTCAAGCTCCGCGTTTTGAGTTAATATACGCCACTCGATTTTCGATCCCCGCGTGTCTACGCCGCTATTTTCAGGAGCCTCCCATGGATCACAAAAAACAGGACGACATTCGCCAAAACGTACGCGAGAGTTATGCAGAAGTGGCCGAGGCCAGCAATGCCGGCGATGGCTGTGGGGTTGAGTCCAGCTGCTGCGGCGTTTCTGACGATACGGCCATCAACACGTTGATCTCCACGCGCATGGGCTATTCACAGGACGACCTGAACGCCGTACCCGACGGTGCGGACATGGGTCTGGGTTGTGGCAATCCGCGCGCCATTGCCAGCCTCAAACCCGGCGAAGTGGTAGTGGACCTGGGCAGCGGCGGCGGCTTTGACGCCTTTCTCGCCGCGCAGGAAGTGGGCGAAACCGGCCACATCATCGGCATCGACATGACCCCCACCATGACCAGCAAGGCCCGCGCCAACGCACAAAAAGGTAAATACACGCAGGTGGAATTTCGCCTCGGCGAGATCGAGCATCTACCGGTGGCCGACAACACCGCCGACGTGATTATTTCCAACTGCGTGATCAATCTTTCCCCCAACAAGCCGCAGGTGTTCCGTGACGCCCTGCGCATCCTCAAACCCGGTGGCCGGCTGGCCATCTCCGACGTGGTGGCCAGTGCGAAAATGCCGGCAGAAATGAAAAATGATCCCTTGCTGCACGCCGGCTGCATGGCGGGCGCAGAACTCATTGGTGACCTGGAAAAGATCATGGCCGAGGCGGGTTTTGAACAAATTCGTATCGCACCGAAAGATGAGTCCAAGGCCTTTATTAAAGACTGGGCGCCAGGGCGCGGGGTGGAAGATTATGTGTTGTCCGCCACCATTGAAGCGGTCAAGCCGGGTGGGTGTTGTTGTTAGTCAATAAAAAGACTTGCTCTCTACACAAAACACTGTTTCCTGGTGTCGGCTGTGCCCTCCGTTGAGACATGATTAAGGTGCAGCTGGTTGGCAAAGCCCACCCTGCGGAACACAAAATGCTTTATTGGCTGAAAACGCCTCACCTCAAATTGGGTTTTGTTGGTCGGTATGACAGAAAATCAGTCGTGCACACAGCCAAACAAAAATACACCAGATTCGTTGGTTGAAATGGCCCTTAATCCCATCCATAGTTAGTTTGTTCCCCTGCAATAAACCGACAAGGGGCGGAGGTTGGGTGTGTGCATTTTTTTATCGTGGCAGCAAGCCAAGCGCAGGCTTTTTCTGGTCGGTGGCCTCGCCCTGATTTTGCTGTTGCTGGCAGGATGCGGGGGCGGAGGGGGTAGCGGCCCCAAGGTCAGCAAACCACCGCCGATCAATTACTCCGACTACTATCCGCTCACCAAGGGCACCTCGCGCAGTTACGACGTTACCCTTGCCGGGACTGCCTCCGGTACAAAAACCCAGGTATGGACCAATGGCCTTACCTACAATGGCCAGGCCACAGTCAGAACCTGCGAATCTGCAACCGAATGGGAGGACGAAGCCTACGTCAACGGGCAAACCCTGAGCTACGGGCTTGCCGATGAAACCGGCACCCTCGTCAGCAGCAGCCCGCCCATCGTCAACGGCATCGATAACTGGGAGGCCGGCAGGACGATCACCACCAGCGGAAACCTGAACTTTGGTGGCATATCCACGCCGTTCAAATTCGCCATAACCTACGCGGCTCGTGAGACAGTCACGGTGCCCGCCGGCACCTTTGCGGATAGCGTTCGTCTGGATTTTTCCGTCAACGATGGCCTGCTCACCGGTTCCGCCTGGTATGCCCTGGGAGTCGGCGGCATCAAGAGTTCCGATTCGGATGGAGAAGTCTGGGTCTTGACCCGCAGCGATGTACTGAGCGCCGCCGCACCCACCATAACGGCACTCACCCCCAATGCAGGCGCCGTGGATGGCGGCAACCTCCTGGCGTTAACGGGAAGTAATTTTCAGTCCAGCGCCCAACTGACCATCGCCAACAAACTGGCCAGCTCGGTACTCATCAACGGCGCAAACAACATCAGCGGCTTCATCCCTGCCGGCGAACTAGGTGGTGCCGACGTTGCCATTGTCAATCCTGACTGTCAGGTGGCAATTACCGAGGGACTGTTTGAATACAAAAAGGTCTGGACCGCCACCTCCACGGCCAATGTCCCTGCTGCCCGCACCCGACACACAGCAGTCTGGACGGGCAGCGAAATGCTCGTTTGGGGCGGGCATGACGGCAATGCCATCGCCAAAAATACCGGCGGACGTTTTGACCCGGCCAGCAACACCTGGTCACCCATGAGCACCACTGGCGCACCCCAGGCACGCTACGATCACACCGCCGTGTGGACGGGAACAGAGATGATCGTTTGGGGTGGGCTCAGTGGTTCCACGGATTTCGTCACCCTTGGCACGGGCGCCCGCTACAACCCGCAAACCGATACCTGGACGTCTCTCTCCTCCATCAATGCCCCATCGGCGCGATTCGGACACAGCGCCGTGTGGACCGGCAGTGAAATGATCATCTGGGGCGGCGACGCGTGCACGGCCTGTGGTGCTCAGGGGCTGTCGACCGGCGCCGCTTACGACCCCATCACCGACACCTGGACTCCTCTGCAAACCAGTAGCGCCCCCAGTCCCCGCGCCTGGCACAGCGCCGTGTGGACGGGTAGCGAAATGCTCGTTTGGGGAGGCAGCAGCGACACCACCTACCTCAACACCGGCGCCCGTTATGACCCAACCACCGACAGCTGGACGGTGATAACAAATAGCAATGCGCCCAGCCCCCGTCGCCAGCACGCCACCGTTTGGAGCGGTGCGGAAATGATTGTTTATGGTGGTGACACTGACAGCTCATCCGCCACCTTCAACAACAGCGCCGCCCGCTACAATCCTAGTACAAACACCTGGCAAGTGGCTGCCCTGCCACCCCCCGTAACTCCCACCTTCCCCTACGCACGGGCGGTGTGGACGGGTTCCCGAATGTATGAATTCAGCACCAACCTGTTATACGACCCGGTCGCCGACAGCTGGGCCGGCGCCTGGACCAGCGGACGCCCTGCTGCCGGGCAGGGGTTCGGTATTCTCTGGAACGGCAGCAAGGTCATGGTCTGGGGTGGGGTATTTGCCAGTTCTCTAGCCACCGGCGGCCTGTATGACCCCGCCGTTGACCCCAGCCAATTCCCTGAACCGCTACCCAGCATCACCAGTATCAACCCCACCACCGGCTCCGTCGCCGGCGGTACCAGCATCACCATCAGCGGCGCTTATTTCCGACCCAAGGCACAAGTCAGCATCGGTGGTATCCCTGCCCTCGGCGTTACCGTCGTCGATGACACCACCGTCATGGCCACAACACCTGCGGGCAATCCGGGCTATGCCAACGTGGTGGTCAGCATGGCAGGCATCCCCTGGTGGCAAACCACCGCCACCGCTGGCTTCGCTTACACACCGTTTTCCTTCGAAGGTTGGATCGGCGGTGGCAGCAACGGCTGGCAGACCGGTAGCGCACCCGATTCCGGGCGTCCGGGTGATGCCGAGTTCTCCGGCTCTACCGGTCTGGCTATCGATACAAGCGGCAACATTTTTGCCGCGGATTCTGGCAATAATCGTATCCAGAAATGGAACAGTGCCGGCAATTACCTGGGCTGGATCGGTGGCGGCAGCGATGGCTGGCAAACCGGCATGGCTCCGTTATCGGGTGTAGGCAATGGCCAATTCGACACCCCGACCAAGGTACACCTCGATGCCGCCGGCAATATCTACATTGCCGACTACGCCAATAATCGGATACAGAAATGGGACAGCAGCGGCAACCGCCTGGGCTGGATTGGCGGCGGCACAAACGGTTGGCAAACGGGTACCGCCCCTGTCAGAGGCAGTGGTGATGGCCAGTTCGATGGTATCTACGGCATCGCCCTCGACGACTCCGGCAATATTTATGCGGCCGATTACTGGAACCATCGCGTGCAAAAATGGGATACCGCCGGAAACTATGTCGGTTGGATCGGCGGTGGCGCGGATGGTTGGCAGACCGGCACGGCACCGGCGACAGGTACAGGCAACGGCAGCTTCAAATGGCCCATGGGCATCGCCGTGGACAGCGCCGGCAATATCTACGTCGCCGACAGCGAAAACTGGCGGGTGCAGAAATGGGACAGCAGCGGCAACCGGCTGGGCTGGATTGGCGGCGGCATGAACGGCTGGCAGACCGGCACCGCACCTGCCAGTGACAGCACGGCCTTCGGCGCATTCACCAAGGTCTACGGAATCAACCTCGATGTCGCCGGCAATATCTACGTCGCCAACGCCTGGTCACACAGCGTGTACAAATGGGATGCCGCCGGCAACGCCATCGGCTGGATCGGCAATGGTCAATACGGCTGGCAGACCGGGGAGGTAACAGGCACTTATGGCACCGCGCTGGGTTATTTCAACAATCCCGAGGATGTCGCCATGGGCCAGGACGGCAAACTGTATATTGCAGATTCCTATAATGGGCGCATCCAGAAGTGGAAGGAATAATCCACTGCCGGGATACTCACAGAAACAAAGACAAGCCCGAGCAATCAACCGCGCCCCGCTGCTGCCCGTAGCACAATGCACACACCTTAAAGCATCCCTCATTGCGACAAGGATAATAATCCCTGGTCGCCGCCAAACAAAACCTCAAAACCTTAAAAACCTCAGAACATAAAACGTGAACAATTCGTGATGGAATCGTGATGTTTGCACAACTTGAAGAGCAGACACTGGCTGAGCTCGCACCGTCCCATCAGGGCTTGTGCGGAATAACAACCGCTATTTCATCTACTCGGAGGTTCATCATGAAAGGAAACACACGCCCTGCATCCCGTACCGGCTTGCGCAAACACGCACTCACATTGGCACTGGCCGCAGGCCTCACCACCGCCTTTGGGACGAACATCGCCCAGGCCGCCACCTGGGATGTCACCGTCACCAATCTCACCCATGGCAACCACTTCACACCGTTGCTGCTCACTGCTCACGACAGCAGCATGCATTTGTTCCAGGTCGGCATGCCCGCTCCTTTGCCCATTGAGCACATGGCCGAGTGCGGACACCTCAACCCGCTGCTGGCTACTGCGGAAGTGGGTGCCATCGATGCAGACACCATCGCCGATCCGGCCGGCGGCGTGTTGGCTCCCGGTGCCAGCACCACGGCCATGTTGGTCACCACGGCGACCAATCTCAGCGTGGTGGCCATGGTGCTGCCCACCAATGATGGTTTTCTGGGGCTGGAATCACAAAGCATCCCCAACGCAGCGGGCACTTACACCTACTACGTCAACGCCTACGATGCCGGCACCGAGGGCAATGATGAAACGCTAATGACCTCCGGTGCCTGCGCCTACACCGACGTTGGCATGATGCCCGGCGCACCCGGCGGTGATGCGGGCACGAATGGCACGGGGGTGGTCGTACCCGGCAGCGCCGACACCAACACCAACATTCATGTGCATCGCGGTGTGCTGGGTGATCAAAACCCCACTGGTGGCAACAGCGACCTGGTCAGCAGCATTCACCGCTGGCAAAACCCGGTGGCGAAAATCACTGTCACCGTCACACCGTAAACGGGAGGATGTCATGGGAATAATTAATCGTTTTACCCAAACGCATACCGTACAGCCACGGTTGTCACGCTATCTGGGCATTGCCGCCATCGCCACAGGACTGCTAACACTCAGCGCCTGCTCAAGCGATGACAACAATGGCACGATGGCAACGCAGGCCACCTACCGGGTCACCGTGCACAATCTGACCAACGGACAACCCTTCACGCCCCTGGGTGTGGTGATTCACGAGTCTGGTTACCAACCCTGGCAACTGGGCTCGGCAGTGACGGTGGGGCTGGAAACCCTGGCCGAGTCCGGCGACCCTGCGGCCTTCCTCGCCGATGCCGATACCAACAACGCAGTCGCCATGAGTGCCAGCTCCAGCAACGGCCCTTTCGCTCCCGGCAGCTCGGAGACGGTGTCTATCAGTGTGAACCACACCGCCAGTCTGCAACTCAGCGTGGCCAGTATGTTGGCCAACACCAATGATGCCTTCACCGGCGTACGCAACTGGAGCATCGGTGGTCTGGCGGTGGGTGAGAGCCTTTCCACCCTCAGCCACGTGTTTGATGCGGGAACCGAGGCCAACACGGAAACCGCGGGCACCATGCCCGGGCCGGCGGCGGGCGGTGAAGGCTTTAACGTCGCGCGGGATGACCTGGACAGGCTGACCATCCACCGGGGCGTGGTGACGGCAGACGACGGCCTCACCACATCGGCCCTGGATGAGTCTCATCGTTGGCTGGGCCAAGCGGCGAAGGTGGTGGTCACAAGAATGCAGTAGAGAAGGGGAATGTTTGTACGGGTTCGGCTTTTTTTAAAGGCCGAACCCTTTTTATTCAGCTCAAAATACTGGCATCACGACCAGTCGTTACCCGGCACTACCACCGCTGGCAGGTTGATGACAAAGGTCGAGCCTTTACCAGCTTCGCTACTGACTTGAATATCACCACCCATCGTACGGCAAAGCGTCCTGCTTATGGTTAGCCCCAGGCCGGTACCTTCGTTTTCAGTGTTCGTATTGTTGTGTGCTTGTTGAAAGGCTTGAAACAATAATGAGATTTGTTCGTTATTCATTCCGATGCCGTTATCGACAACCGTAAAAAACAAGGTTGCATCATCGGCAGCTTCAGTGCGTCGCACATTCAACTCAATATTTCCGTCACGAGTAAATTTTGCTGCATTACTTAATAAATTTAGAATCAGTTGGCGCACCCACCTACTATCCGCCAACATATCACCCAGGTCACTGTCGCAATTAACCTTTAGAGTATTGTTGTTCTTTTTCATCAGCATACCTACGGTGGATGACACATCATCAACCAACGAAGCCACATGAAATGACTCCAGCTTCATTTCCATTTTTCCAGCTTCGATTTTTGATAAGTCCAGGACGTTATTAATTAAACTCAGCAGATGATGACCGGAGGTGTGTATTTTACCGAGATCAGAAGCTAGCCCACCTGCGCCCAACAGTTTGGCGTCTTCATGCAGTAATTCGCTGTAACCAATAATCGCATTCAGAGGCGTGCGCAACTCGTGACTCATATTGGCAAGAAACGCGCTCTTCGCGCGGTTTGCCTGTTCAGCCTGATCACGCAGGATTTGCAGATCCGCTGTGCGCACGCGAACCAATTCTTCCAGTTGGTTTCGGTGCGCAAACAGTTCTTCCTCAGCCGTTTTTTTTTCGGAAATATCACGCAGGGTAATCACGTAATTCCATTCGTCACCCAATTGCATTTCTGCCACCGAGGCTTCTGCAGGAAAACGCGAACCATCCTTACGTGTCACCTGAATTTCATGTCGCCTGCCAACATCCTCTAAATGCTCCCGCCCCAAAAAATGCCACAAGCCAACCTCGCAGCTATCCTTGTTGACGTCACAAGCGAATTGGCTGACACATTTGCCGACTATTTCATTGGCCAGGTAACCGGTCATGTACTCCGCCGCAGGATTAAACGTTTTCACAATGCTGTTACTGTCGATAGTCATTACACCATCCATCATATTGTCTAACAGCGTACGAAAGTGAAGCTCGCGGCCACGCAATAGATTTTCCGATCGCCGACGCTGTGTGATATCACGAAAAAAAACAGACAAGCCGTCAGCATGCGGGTAGGTTTGTGTTTCAATCCACGCGTCGGATGGTGCGTAATACACTTCAAATGACGTGCCCTTGCCTTCCTTTATTGCTAACTGAAAATGTTCAAAAAACACAACAGAAAATTCAGGGAATTCATCCCATACAATCTGATCCAACACATCAGCACGCAATACCTGAAACAATTGCTCTGCTTGTCGGTTGCAGTATGAAATTACGTAATTTCTATCTAATGCTAAATAGGCGTCATTAGTCGACTCTAACAAATGAGCAACCTGTTGATTCGCCCTTTGTAATGCACCTTCAGCTGTTTTCCGTTCAGTCACATCGCGCAGAAATACTTTTATCAGCGGTTCGCCATTGGGCATAATCAAGGTGGCATGCACGTCTACAAATAAGGTTTCACCACCCAGTTTTTCCACAGTCGCTTCAAAAAAAGTGGCTCCGGAACTTTTGATGTCCCCCAGCGCCTGCAATTTATGACTGCCACCAGCAAAGTATCTCGTTAAGTCTTTATTCAACAACTGGCGACCATCAACACCAAACATCTTCTCTGCAGGCGCATTCACTTCACGCACCAGCAAATTTTCATCCAGCACCACCACAGGGCTTTCCATCATTTGATTTAAAACCCGGAACCGCTCTTGACGCTGCACTTCACTCTCTCGCTCTACCCCTGCATTCGCACGACCCTTAACAAGAACATTTTCATTTTTAGAAATCATTTCAGAGAGCATTTGCCCCAATGCGATTCCCGCCTGATTTGCCGCCAAGGTTTCATTTTCAGAAAACGCATCGTCAGCCTCATCACGACCGACCACAATCACGCCAAGCGGTCGCTGCCGATTAAAAATCGGGATCACCAACATGTGATGAATATTAAATATTCTGGAAAACATGGCCTGGTCTTCAGGTGAACCAGCCAGCACATCAAGCGCAGAAGTTTTAGTCGTATCAAACACCTGAAAAAGCATTGATCTTTTTGGCAATTCATTTAGCGATTGAGCACTCGCGTCACTGGCAATTCCTGAATGCGCCACCACCGAGAGCTGTCCATTTTTCTCATCAAGAATCAGTACCAGGCGCACACCGGATGGCAGCCGTTGCTTAAGCCCGGAAAAATTGGCGCGCACGTACCGGCCGATTGATGCCACCGACTGGCCTGCATTTGGAAAAAGTGACGTTACACCTGACTCACTGACACTGGACATAGTAAGCATAGATACTTACCGCTGATCGCCGTAAGCATTCCGACCCTTAAGTTTAACTACACGCTAATCTTAGTCGGCAAAAAATCCGTCTCTACACCAACCCCCATTTCAACCCGGCATTTCCGCTCCCTCATGGAACGCGCACAAAATGTGCGACCTTCACGTTGCCAATATTCGTAATTTCAATAATCAGATAAGATTATCGGCCAGAGAATTTGAATCTTAAACTTCGCAGTGGCATGGATTATTGCTGGGTTTCAGGCGTCGGCAATGGCCGCAAAGACGTGACTTCGATATGCTGTCCACACACGCGCCACAGCACATCAAATTCGTAAAGACGCATGCCAAAAGATTGTTCATTTGCTTTGTTCGCCTGATAGGCCGGCCGAGGATCAGCTTGCAGAATTTGCTCAATCAACTGACGCAGGTTCGGATATTGCGCTTGCTCCCAGGTTGCGCACTGCGTAGTGGCCAACTCGCTGAAAACCACAACCAATTTATTTTGCGGTGGCTGCACGGCAAACCCACCTCGCGCATCGGGCAGGGAATCGGCATAGGGCACATAGGGTTTGATATCCAGCACAGGGGTACCGTCCAGCAAGTCGGCACCGCGCAGCTGTAATTCACAGTGGCCACTGTTGCACTGGATATCCTCTAGCATCACTGCCGACAGACCAATCGGGTTAGGACGAAAGGGTGAACGTGAGGCGAAGACACCAACGCGCTGATTCCCGCCGAGACGTGGCGGCCGCACCGTTGGTTTCCATTCGTCCCGCATCGCCTGGTGAAAAACAAACACCAGCCAAATGTGCGAAAAGCCCTGCAATTCCATCAAAGCTTCAGGACGATCATAAGGGGTATATAATTCCAGGGTGGCGGTAGCCGCTGTCGCGAGCCCCGGTTGTCGCGGAATCCCGAACTTTTCCTTATAACAGGATCGAATAATTCCAATGGGCTGAAAATCAAAATGACTCATTAGCAATCTCACATCCGCCAATAAAACGTACGTTTGAAGTTAGTCGCAGCTGACCTTATGATAGCCCCCAGAAACCCGGGGCAACCACCGTATGAAACGATTCACCTTAAAAAATCTCTTCACCCGCTCCAGCGGAATCAAAACCGTTAAGGAACGGCGACATAACCCACGACCCAACGGTGGTTATGACTTTACAATACTCATCGTAGATGACTCGCGCACGGTAGTAGCCGCATTTACCAAGGTGTTAAAACAAGCCGGGTTCAGAACCATCGCAGCAACCAATGGCATTGAGGGAGTTGCCGCTGCCAAGGCTCACATGCCGGATCTCATTTTAATGGATGTGGTAATGCCCGGCTTAAATGGTTTTCAAGCCACTCGACAAATTCGAAAACATGACGCCACTTCAGAAATCCCCATCATCATCGTCAGTGGTGAGCAACAAGCCACCGAACAATTTTGGGGAAAGCGCGTTGGCGCAAATGCCTTTTTGACCAAGCCTGTTGATCGAGGACAATTTTTTGGTCAGATATTTGATACGCTGAACAAAAAAATAGGCTTACAGTAATCTAAGCCCTTAGCGCCTTCCGTAAAATTAATAATACCGATACGTGAGCGTCAACGCGTGAAAGTTGATGCCTGAGTTAGGCGAACGTACCGAACCATTCGAATAGTGCTCAAACTTGTAACCAAAGCCCCACTGGTTATGTTTGCCCACATTTGCGCCAAAGCCCATAACATCTGAGAACTGAAAGTTGGAGCCAAACTCATGCCCGCCCAGTCTGCTATCTGTGAATGCACTAATACCTACGCCAACATCAAAATAGGGTTGCGCGTAACCCGGCTTACCTAAAAAGCGAAACACGGGAATAATACCCGCTGTTACATTTGCCGCCTCTTGACTAGCGCTAAAGGTACCTTGCCATTTTGAAAACTCTAACTGCCAATAGGAGTTCAGTTTCCAGCCATAAAGATCAAGAAGGTCATCATTCCAATCCCACTGCAGGCCGATGCGAGTAACGGTGAAATCACCGTCTCCATCGCCCCCCAGCTCCAAAGTCACTCCATCTGCTTTGGCGGGATTCGTCACCGCGATCAATGCCACAGAGGCTGTTGCAGCCGACTTCCACATAAAAGATTCAAATTTTGTCCGCGCCTGCGCTTCGCCAGCAGTCACCGCGAATATAATGAACACAAGTACCAAGGTTTTTTGTAGAGAGTTTTGCATTTTTATTTTTGATCCATTCGTTAGCTGTATCGTATAACTATATCTGTTGGCACGTAAAACGCGAGACAGTGTATCGAAAGGCTCTTATACAGTCTATAAACCCAACCATAATGACAAAACCGGACAAGCCATGAATAAACTACTCAGCGACTTTCTTAACACAATCAGCGGTGTGATTTGGGGGCCCATCATGCTGGTACTGTTACTAGGCACTGGCATATTCCTCACCCTTGGCCTCAAGGCCATGCCCTGGCGACACCTGATCACCGCTTTTCAATTATTGTGGCGCGGCCGCCACTCAGAAGGCAAAGGTGACATCACGCCCTTTCAGGCTTTGATGACGGCACTCGCCGCCACCATCGGCACCGGTAACATCGCCGGTGTAGCCACTGCTATTTTTCTCGGAGGACCCGGTGCCGTGTTTTGGATGTGGATTACCGCACTGGTGGGCATGGCCACGAAATACAGCGAGGCGGTACTCGCGGTGAAATATCGCGAAGTCGATGAGCGCGGCCGCTTTGTCGGCGGCCCCATGTATTACATCAAAAACGGTCTGGGTAGTTCCTGGAAATGGTTAGGCATCGCCTTTGCGCTGTTCGGCATGATCGCCGCCTTTGGCATTGGCAACATGGTGCAGGCCAATTCCGTGGCTGACGCTCTGCACAGCGCCTTCGACATCCCTGACTGGCTCACAGGTGGCGTGATGATGGTGCTGACCGCAGTAGTGATACTCGGGGGTATTCGGCGAATCGGCGTGGTGGCGGCCAAGCTGGTGCCTTTCATGGCGCTGGCCTATATTTCTGGCGCCTTGTGGATCATCCTCGCGCACGCTGCCGAGGTGCCCGCTGCAATCACCAGTATTGTTAGTAACGCCTTCACGGGGACCGCCGCCACGGGTGGCTTTGCCGGCGCCGCCATGTGGGCAGCGATTCGCTTTGGTGTGGCGCGGGGCATTTTTTCCAACGAGGCCGGTCTCGGCAGTGCGCCAATTGCCCACGCGGCAGCGCAGACCAATGACCCGGTGAAGCAAGGCATGATTGGTCTGCTCGGCACCCTTATCGATACCATTATTGTCTGTTCGATGACGGCGCTGGTGATCATTCTCACCGGCACCTGGACCAGCGGCGAAACCGGCTCCAGCCTCTCCATGCTGGCCTTCGCCACCGGACTACCTGGCTTTGGCAGCACCATCGTCAGCCTCGGGCTGGCGATTTTCGCCTTCACCACGGTATTGGGTTGGAGTTATTACGGTGAACGCTGCGCTGAGTTTCTGTTCGGCATCCGCGCCATCCTGCCCTATCGCCTGCTGTGGCTGGTCGCCATTGTGGTGGGAGCTCTGGGAAAACTGGAGATCATCTGGCTGCTGGCTGACGTGCTCAACGGGCTTATGGCTATCCCCAACCTGATCGCGCTCATCGCACTAAGCCCGGTGGTGTTTCAACTCACCCGCACGCACTTCGACAAAAATACCCAATAAATTCAATAAGGTATTGACCACACCTGCCCCCATGCCCGCATAACCACTGACTTGGTGAGGGGATAAAAAACTTCAATGACTAAAACATAGATTTATTTTACATCTTTCTATATCCTCCCCCATAAATTAGTAATCACTAATATTGATTAGTTTACTAAGGTACTTTTTTATTGGTAATTTTGGAGAAACGGTAATGAAAGATCGTATTTGTACATCCTGTGGATTTGTAGGAAAACCCATCAGACAATGTAAAGCCAGCTTCATGGTGGATGCCTTTGTTTGGAGCACGGTGGGCGGTTTTGCGCTGGTAACGGGGCTATTACCGGCACTGGTAATCCCCATGGCATGGACAATCTTCCACATCGTCAAATTCAACTCGACCAAATGCCCTGAATGCAACAGCCTGGACATGGTCAGCATGAACGGCCACAAGGGTCGCGCTGCACAGGACAGAAATGCGCACCCCGTAAAGGTTTGGGTGAATGACGAAGCTGCCCAGCACTAAGCATTCAAATACTGGCGATCATCCCCAACCCGGTTTTTCCGGGATGGGGCTCGTCAGGACTCTGTGGTTCCCTCTGATCAATTAGTCTTTGCGTAGCAATTCTGTCGTTGGCAAGCCTGCCAATTCACTGGCCATCCTTGGCTTCTCGCGCATAAAAAACCTTAATCAAAGTCTGCGCACCCGGCAGCAATTTGCGCAATAATTCTTTATCCCCCGCCCGATAGTAGTTTTCCATTTTGTGGATGCCCACGTGCGGCTCTTCGGGTTTAAAAAAATTGAGATTACCGAACTGCGCAAAATAGTAGGCCGACATCAGTTCGGCATTGCGCCAGCTCGGTAACTTCTTTTTATAAAAATCGATGACGGTTTCATAATCATCCGTACTGATCAGCTCAATAATCGGCAGGCCTTCATATTTTGGTGGTCGTTCATTCACAGCAAAGGTGCGGATGATCACGGCACCGGGATACGATGGAATACCCACTCGCGCCGCCTCGGGAATCACCGAATCGCGGGCACTTTGTACGGTATAACTGTCGGCAATTCCCACAGGAATATTGGGTCGGGGTGCAAAGGGCTCGGCTGACACATTTAACGACACACTACTTAAAGCTAGCAAAAGAAAAAGGCCACCGACACATGCGGCAGCCTTGCTGACAACATTCATTTTCATAATCTTCTCTACTAATAATTTACAGTAATTTAGGGACTCAATCGGTTTTGCGGTTTTGCCTAGGCGGGTAACCACAACCCTTCGTACGCATTGACGTCGGCTTCAACCAATCGTCCACCCACGTACAGCTTTTCCACTTCATCACGGCTAATGGGTTTTTCCACACCGTCCGGATATTCGTATCGCCACTCGTTGTTGATGACTAATTCAAACATGGTGACCATGATGTCATCAAAGCGAATCGCGTGATCATCCGCCAACCGTTTAAATTCAGCAATGCGTAAGCCCTGATTCAGTTTTGCCGCTTCTTCCTTTGCCAATGCCGCGAGTGCGATATCCCACTTTGGTACTTCTTCGTCAAAACCCTTTAATGCATCGATGACCATTTTCTACCTCTCAATACTATTGACTTAAACCCTGCGACTGCAGTTGATTATTTATCTGCGCAAACAATACACAACGTGACAGCCGGATTGATGGACAGCCGGCCTTCAGCAATCATTTCACCGCAATGCGCACATTCACCAAATTCGTTTCGTTCAATCCGTTGCAGGGCGGCGGCAATATGATGCAGTTCCTGCACTCGGCGGCGCTGCGTTTCCTGTGACATCGCCTGACCTTGTAAGGCATCCATGCGAGACAATCGACCCATCCGGGTTTGATCCAGCTCCACGGTAGCTGCTGCATCGTCACCTGCTGCAAGGCAGCGCGGCGTTGCACTAATAATTGGCGAAAATGGGAGAGATCGAGTGTCATATTATTTTGATGTGACTTAGCGCCTCCCGCTGACAAAAAGTGTAACCACTCGTCGTCAGCGCTTCAAGTGAATACCCACACGCCGACGCATTTCGTTCAGCCCGTAAACGCGTCATCGGAAGCGAGCCAGGTCAACTCTTCTTCAGTGCTCAGACGATCCAGTATCGCATTGCGATGCGGAAAACGGCCAAAGCGCGCCACAATATCATGATGGTGCTTAAGCCAGTTCATATTATCGTGCAGACCTGCCTGCTCAAACAATACCAGCGCTTGTTGCTGATCAACCAGTGATTCGCTGTGCATGTAGGGCATGTACAAAAAGGGTTTCTGTGCTTTTTCCAGCACCTGATCCAAACCCTGCGCGATTGCCGTGGCGGCCACCTGCCGAGCAGGGGCTTCTCCGGCAAAACTCTCGACCTGACCGCGAAACATATTCAGCGGCAGTTGATCGAGACAGATGACCAGCGCCAGCGCACCTTCTGCCGTATCAGCCCAGTGTGCAAGCTTACCGTTGAGTGCGGCCTGATAGGTGGGGAGATATTCGGCGCGCAGCTCGGCATCAAACTCCGCCGTAGCATTAAACCACAACGGCTGCACCGGTTCCGAAAACCAGAATTGTACCAACTGTTCTGCAGTTCTAATCGCCATGGACAAACACTATAAAATGGTCACTATTCATCACGCTTAAATTCTCACCCCCGTACCACCCATTCCGCAATATCCATCCGGATTTTTAGCCAGATATTGTTGATGATAATCCTCGGCAAAATAAAAGGGCGGCGCGTCGAGAATTTCGGTGGTAATCAATGGGTAGCCCGCTGTCGTTAATTGCTGTTGGTAATGGGCGCCAGTTTCGTCTGCCAGTTGTCGCTGCGCCGCATCAAACACGTAAATACCCGAACGATATTGCGTGCCACGATCATTCCCCTGACGCATACCCTGGGTGGGATCATGCCCTTCCCAAAACAGGTTCAGCAAAGTCGCAAAAGATACCATCTCTGGTTCAAACACCACGCGCACTACCTCATTATGTCCGGTTTTCCCAGCACACACTTCCTGGTAAGAGGGATTTGGGTTCACCCCCGCCGCATAACCCACGGCCGTGGAAACCACTCCCGGCAACTGCCAAAAGG
>CAZXZI010000001.1:0-66213 GCA_964645165.1 uncultured Ectothiorhodospiraceae bacterium | reverse complement strand
ACGCTAGAGTATGAGGCGCCGGCTGAACGATTTAACGCATGTGTTGCGTTGATCGTTTGAACCCGCACTGCAAAAGAAACAATCAATAATGCTAATGGGTGAGAATGTAGGAAAGTATCTGGCGTGAGTGATTTACTGAGCGCCAAACGGGTGGCTTATACATGACTGGCAGAAAGAGGCTGTATCTTATTCTTGTTGCGCTATGCTTTCTGGGTCTGAGCATCGCCGGCCCGATTGATCGTCTCAGTGACCGCTATACCGTTCAGGCGCTATCCAATGCTGCGGTGACCTTTGCCGTCGCCCGGGTGATGAATGGTGTTATTTCGGTTATCCAGGGTACCCGTGTTTCAGCGACGCCTGCTGGCATTGGCGTTAATCTTGCGGTGGGTGAAATTCTCGATCCGTTGAATGATCTGTTGGAGCAGTTTTCCTGGATCATGTTGGCGGCAACCACGTCTCTGGGTATTCAGAAGATTCTGCTCGCGATCGGGCCGTCTCTGGGTTTTAACCTGGTGCTGGGGCTGAGTGTTTTTTATCTGGCGGTTTCGCTGTGGTCGAGGCATCGATGGCTGCGACCACAGACGGGCCTCAAGCTGGTGTTGCTGGTGGTTGTGCTTCGCTTTGGTATGGCCATGGTGGTGATGGCGAATCAGTTGGTGTTCTATGCCTTCATGCTGGATGACTACCAGACCTCTGCGAGTTTGCTGGAGCAGAGCAGTGCGGATATCGAACGCCTCAATCCGAGTATGTCTGGCGATGCCGGTTCGGCTGCCAGGCAGGTATCAAATGCCGGTATTGATCCGGGCCATCAAACCGCCTTGGATGGTGCTAGGGGGAAAGCGACTAATGCTGAAGAAGAAAGCTGGTTTGCGGCGATCAAGCGTTTCTACAGCGATACTGTCGATGTGATGAATCCGACCGATCGTATTGAGGAAATAAAACAAACCTCTGCCGCGATGATGACTCACATCTTTAAGCTCAGCGCCATTTTTGTTTTGCAAACTATGCTTATTCCTATCGCCTTTTTGTGGTTGGTTTATCGACTCTTCAGTAGGTTGGTTAACCGCAATTTTGGATTTGTGGATGAGAGCGATGAAGGTGGTTTTGGGAAAGGGGTGTCTGAGAGTGTGTCGCAATCTGGCGAAGAATAAAATTGTTTGGTCTTTTTGGGTGTTCTGTTTTGTCGCAAAACTTAAAATGAAAGAAAAGGGGTTGTCTCCCAACATTGAAATATTTACGTTGGGTAGACATAAAGTTCCAATAAATCTGAATTGGAGAAGATAGATGGCTATCGCGATTGTTTTGCATATACTGGCTACGGTCGTCTGGGTGGGAGGTATGTTTTTCGCCTACATGGCGTTACGCCCGGTGGCAGCCAGTTTGCTGGAACCACCACAACGATTGCCTCTTTGGTCGCAGGTCTTTGCTCGGTTTTTTACCTGGGTGTGGGCGGCGGTTATTCTCCTGCCAGTGACAGGGGTGTGGATGGTGCAATCGGTGTTTGGAGGTTTCGCCCATGTGGGTGCCCATGTGCACGTGATGACGGGACTCGGTGGGTTGATGATCCTGCTTTATCTACATGTGTTCTTTGCACCGTACCGACACATGAAACAGGCCTTGGTGGCCAATGACCTGCCGGAGGCCGGACGACGATTGGCTCAGATTCGCATCATGATTGGGATCAATCTGACGCTTGGGCTTATTGTTGCCACTGTTGCAAGTGCCGGCCGGTATTATGTCGGCGGGTAGCTCGGGTCAGCATGGCGGTCACCCATCATGCCATGGCTTCTCTCAACCACGTTGCTTCAAGATAACTTGTTTCAAAGTAACGTTGCTTCAATATAATGTTGCTTCAAGCTGACGTTGTTTCAAGGCAACAGTGCTACGTAGGCCGCGACGGCAGCGATCTGTTCATCCGTTAGACCTTTGGCCACTCCTTCCATGACATCGCTGCGGCGGCTGGCTTCGGCCCTGGCGGCGGGGTTGTTAGCGTTTTCTCGGAAGGCCTTGAGGGCGTTGCTGACGTAGCCTGTCTGTTGGCCGGCGAGGCGGGCGAGTTTTTGGTTGCCATGCCCTTTGGCGCCGTGACAACTACTGCACACAGCGGAGAACAGCGACTTGCCCTTGGCCGCCAGCTTTGCGTCGACGCTGTGAGCCTTGACGCGTTGGCTGTAGTAGAAAATGGCGAGGTTGACCTTGTCTTCTGCAGAGAAATTTTCGGCCAACGAGCTCATCACGTAGTCATCGCGTTGACGGGTGGCGAATTTCTGAATCTGATCAAGCAAATAACTGGCATTTTGTCCAGCGAGGTTGGGTACCTCAGGCTTGAGACTGTTGCCGTCAGTGCCGTGACAGTATTTACAAAACAGGGCGCGATCTTCACCGACTTCGATTGCGGCCTGCCGGGCATTGGGATCGTTGAGCCGCTGCTGGATGACTTGCAACATCTGCTCCTTGGTCATCCCTTCGGCCTGCACGAAAGTCGCCGAAAAAAACAACAGGCCAAATGTGATACTGATGCTGAAAATACGTTGCACTGAGTTTGACATGGCGAGCCACCCTTGTTTTTATATTTACCTATGGGGATCTAAGCATTATTTGCCGGTGTGGAGCAAGTCAGCGGTTTGGAATTTGACACAGTAGAGTGATCGGGTAAACAAATCAGTTAACGACCTCAGCCAGTTAGCTTATTCATGGAATAGCATGACGAAATCAGAGAAACAAAATAATGAACGATAAAAAATATTTTTCGGGTAAATTGCTTTGTGCCACTATTTTGCTGCTCTGGGCTTTCACCTTGTCGGCGTGCCAAACTACACAGACCGCTGGTGTCAGGGATTATTCCCGGGGAACCGATATTGCGGTCGCGGCGACGGCCAATAATCCAGCCTATCGCATCACTGAAACTGTGGGGGCTGCGGGTTCTGGTTATGCCTACCTGCTGGAAAAGCGAAATGGTCGCTGGCAGATGCTGTACGATTCCTATGACGCGAAGGCCTTTGCGAAGTCGGTGGGTGATATTAAAGAGGTGCCTATTGGCAGCGAGGTGTTGTGGACGGATGGAAATAGCGTCGTGGCTTATTTTGGAACAGAGCCGTTGATTTTCAGTAAAGTGGATGGTTCGTTTGCCTGCCCAAAAAATAAAGCCATCGTTGGTCATCGTGCCTGCCACAGTCAATTCACCGAAGCGAAAAATCTGTTTGACGGATTAACTAATGACGCCGAACAGCGTCCCTTTGTGCTGGATATTGCTGAAATCAAAAAAGCCATTGCGGAGACTGGCATTGTGGCCTTTGCCAAAAAGCGCATGTTAAGCGGACGATAATAGGCACGATTAAAAGATGGTTTTTTTACCCCATCGGTCTACGTTAAGCTGCCATCGTTCGGAAGTGATCCCGAATTGAGTAAACCATTTTTTTTACACATTAAAGGAAGAAAACATTATGGAACGATGGATAACCGTATCAGGTTTATCGGTGGCAATGTTATTGGTGGGATCTTTGGCGCAGGCAGCGACGGCTTCTCTTGACGGAGCCTCTGCTTATATTATCTCACCGGCTGATGGCGCAACCGTCAGTAGCCCGGTAAAAATTCAATTCGGATTAAAAGGAATGGGAGTGGCACCTGCGGGTGTCGACAAGGCAAACACTGGACACCATCATTTATTGGTGGACGGTGCGATGCAGAACATGATGGAACCCATCGGTAAAGATGCTATGCATATGCATTTCGGCGGCGGGCAAACGGAAGCGATGCTGAAGTTGAAGCCGGGAAAACACAGCCTGCAATTATTGATGGGTGACAAGGGGCATGTGCCTCACAATCCGCCCGTGATGTCTAGGATGATATCGATTACCGTAAAATAATTGTCATGTTTCTGGTGCCGCCGTTTGAGTGGCGGCACCAGAAATGTATTTGCATTTCTGTTCGCTGGTTTTTCAGGATACATTATTGACGCGACATTACTGGCGCGAGTAGTAGGCTGCAATAGCTTCAACCTCGACCCGGCTGAGGTCTGCCGTCATCTTGTACATTGTTGAGTTCTGACGTTCTTTGTGTTGGTAAGCACTAATTGCCTTTATCAGGTATGCCTGACGTTGGCCGGCAATGCGTGGTTTATCGGGATCAGGATTGCCACCATTTTTTCCGTGGCAACGATCACATTTTTGCGCCAGCAACTCTGGCGCCTCCATGGCGCGTACCACCGGTTTTTGGGGCGCTAACTGCGAGTAGTAATCTGCCAGTTGTTGCATGGCCTTTTTGTCCAACGCCACGGCAACATCTTTCATGCCATCGTTCTGCCGAGTGCCCGCTTTATAAGCGCGTAGGGCGGCCACAATATAGTTGGCATTTTGTCCAGCAAGGCTGGGTGTGGTATTCGTTGAGCTATTGCCATCTTCACCGTGGCAGCCTGCACAGCTGCTAGCCAGTTCGCCATTGGTACCGGGTTTGCCCGCTTTGTGTGCGGGCGTCTGGCTAGCACTCTGGCTAGCATAATACAGCGCGAGTTTTTCTACATCGGTGTCGCTGAGATAACGTGTGAGCATTTGCATCATGCCGTGTTGGCGATTGCCATCCCGGTAGTGGTGAATGGCATTTTGCAAATAGGCCTGCGCCAACCCGGCGAGGCGGGGGATGCCCGCTGTGGTGCTGTTGCCTTTGCTACCGTGGCAACCATTGCAGGACGCGGCCAGTTGTTCGCCGTCAGACATGGGGCTGAATTTCATCATGCCGGCCTTCATCATTCCCGTTTCCATCATCCCGCGCTGCGCAGTGTTTTGATTTTCCGGCGCTTGCGGTGTGCGAGTAGCGAAGAAAATAGCATTACGGCGGATCGCTTCGTCACTGAGTCCCTGAGCCACATCGGCCATCATTGGGTTTTGGCGTTTTTTATCGCGATAGGTTCGCATAGCTTTTATCAGGTAGGAGGCGTTTTGCCCAGCGAGGGTGGGTATGTCCGGGTGGGTGCTGTTGCCGTTTTCGCCGTGACAACCCAGGCAGCGATGTGCAAGCGCATCGCTGGCGTCTGCGACGTTGAGCCGTTTGCCCAGAGGCGAGCGCTGGCGTTTTTGCGCGGCAAAGAAGACGGCCAGTTGACGGACGTCCCGTTGATTGAGGCTCAGCTTGAAATTTTTCATGATGGCCGCACCCTTACGCTTGCCCTGCAGGTAGCTTTTCAACGCGGGGATAAAATATTCGGGTTGCAGTCCGGCCAGGCTGGGTACGCCTTCCTTGATGCTGTTGCCGTCTGTGCCGTGGCAACCGGCGCAGGGTTGTGACAGGGTCTTTCCCGCGCGGATATCGCGGGCGTTGTCTTCCTCGCTGCCTCGTGGCGTCTTTGTGGTCTTGCTTGTCCAGCTCGAATCAAGTTGGGCAAAGTGTTCGGCCAGTTGGTGACGTTCGGCCACCTCGAGATCGAACACCGCGGCGCGCATCACGTCATGCTTGCGGTCGCCAATCAGGTAGGCGCGCATGGCAGACTCAAGATAGGTCGCGTGCTGGCCGGCAATAAAGGGTACCTCCGGATTGTTGCCCACGCCATTACTGCCATGGCAACTGTTACAAGCGGATTCCAGGGTGTTTTCCTGTGAGGCTGGTACTGCCGGGACGTTGTTGGAGGCCACGGGTGGGGTGACGGAATCGCAGGCATTCAAGCCAATAAGTAGCGTGGCTGCACTGAACAACGATAAAACGGGTAAAGGTAAACGTGGGGACATGGTGGAAATTTCCTAAGTAGTCGTGCGTATTGTCGCCATTGTACGGCCGAACGGGGCATGGGTTCCATTGCTGTAGTACACTTCTGTCCATGATTGAAACCGACCGACTCATCGCCCCCGTGGCCACCGTGCGTGACGACCGCGAAGAGGCGCAGGATCGCGCCATCCGTCCCAACACCCTGGCCGATTATGTGGGGCAGCCGGCGGTGAAGGAGCAGATGGAGATTTTTATTTCCGCCGCACGGGGTCGCAGCGAGGCTTTGGATCACACGCTGATCTTTGGCCCGCCCGGGCTGGGCAAGACCACTCTGGCGCACATCATCGCCACCGAGATGGGCGTCAACATGCGCCACACCTCGGGGCCGGTGTTAGAGCGCCCCGGCGATCTTGCCGCGTTGCTGACCAATCTCGAGCCGCACGATGTGTTGTTTGTGGATGAGATTCATCGCCTCTCGCCGGTGGTGGAAGAAGTACTGTATCCGGCCATGGAAGATTACCAGCTGGACATTATGATTGGTGAAGGGCCTGCGGCGCGTTCGGTGAAACTCGATCTGCCGCCGTTTACCTTAGTGGGCGCCACCACGCGTGCGGGTTTGTTGACGTCACCGCTGCGTGACCGCTTCGGCATCGTCCAGCGCCTGGAATTTTATTCCATTCCTGATCTCGCCCATATCGTGCAACGCGCGGCGGGTATCCTCGGCGTGCATTTGGATACCGCCGGCGCCGCCGAGTTGGCTAAACGCGCCCGCGGTACGCCCCGTATCGCCAATCGTCTGCTGCGTCGGGTGCGTGATTATGCCGAGGTGAAGGCGGACGGCAAAATTACGGATGCCGTGGCCAGTCGCGCACTGGATCTACTGGATGTGGACGAAAACGGCTTTGACATGCTGGATCGCAAGTTGATGTTGGCGGTGATCGAGAAATTCGACGGTGGGCCAGTGGGCGTGGATAATCTCGCCGCCGCTATTGGCGAAGAGCGCGGCACCATCGAGGACGTGCTGGAACCCTATCTCATCCAGCAGGGATTTCTGATGCGCTCACCACGCGGTCGAGTCGCTACGCGTAATGCGTATTTGCATTTTGGACTACCAGTGCCGGCACGGGATGAGCCAGCAAACGATTTATTTGAGGAAGCAGAAGCCTAGTACGTGTTCACGTGGAAACTATCGCGTAAAAAAGTGCCGAAGCGCGGAATCGTTATTTTGCGTGGCAGGTCAAACAGAGGGCGCTGCCTCCTGCACTAAGAATACCAGTTTCGCCTGCGCTGCTACCGCTGATGCCATTGTTCACCCGCAGGAAGCTGGGATTAAAGCGTGTGCCAGGACCATTGGAAGGAACACCGTGCGGATCGTGACAAGAAGCACATTCCACCTCGGGGCCGTCGCCTGAATCATAAAGTCGCACTTCATCTTTTTCGGCAATGCCATTGCCGTTGCCATCAAAAAACGCCCATTTTCCAGGAATGATCACACTAGGTTCGTTGAAATCAACCACGCCTGGAGTAAAGCTGGTGGGAAATAACACACCAATGGGGTGGTCGTCACGTAGATCCGTACCCAGCGCAAATACCCGGTAATCGGGGGTGTTGGCCGTAATGCCGCCGGGTTGTTGATGACAAAATGTGCAATTGCCACCGGTAGTGCTGGGTCCCAATACGAAGTGTACGCCGCTTGGCCCTGGGTTGCCTGCGGCGGACCACGAATCAAGAAATGTATCGTTCGCGGTACCCACTTCGTTGTTCCCGTAACCACCGGAGCCGGGCATATTCAGGATGGAATCGATGGCGATGGTGCCGTCGTGACAGGAAAGGCAGGTCAGTGAGTTAGGCCCAGGTAAGCTAATTGGCCGCATCAGCGTCGTGGGTTTGTCATAAATCGTGTAGTTGCCAGGGTTAACCGTACGATTCCACAAGGGGGCGGCGATTTGTTTGTTGGCCCCGTGCGGTGTGTGGCAGTAAACGCAAATGGCACCGTAATTGTTGCGGGCGATATCCATTATTTGGCCGCTTGCATTAAACGATACGGTGAGATTGTGCCGGGTATTGGCGATGCTGCCGATGGTGCTGGCAGAAGAGCCCGAGTCCCAGCCATCGGCATGGGCGTTAGCGCTTAAGGCCAGTAAGGCGCTTGAAAAAAATATCGATAAACATCGTGATGATGTTACGCAAGGAATTAACGTTAACTGCATTTGTAAAACACCACTCTCACTGCCTATTGGTTTTGCAATTCGAACGCTTTTTTCTAGCGTTCTGTTTGCTGGGTGCCTGTCCTGGCATGTGCCTCAAACCAGCGGTTGAAGACAAGTTGATTATAAAACAGACACAATGCCAAATTCCATTTATTTTTCAATAATTTAGCCTCAGTCATACGTGTTGGAGGATTGCGCTAATTGATTGAATTTGCGTGGGTTTTCAGAAAATTTCAGGCAGCTTGAGAATGCTTGAGCATCACAACTTGTCAAAAATGTGACAGAAATCACATGTTTTTATTTGTGCTGACATAAAAATAGATAATGAATGGGTTGGGAAAAACATGCTCCGCTACCGTCGTGGGTGCAGCGTGAAGGAGAAACACGCTCCTCTGCCGACCTGCGCATCTGCCCAGATATGGCCGCCGTGACGATGGATTATCCATTGCACAGTGGTCAGGCCAATACCGGTTCCCGCAAACTCTTCTGATTTGTGTCATCGTTGAAAGGCGCTGAAGATTTTATCGGCATGCGCCATGTCGAAGCCGGCACCGTTATCCTTGACGAAATATACCGTCTCTCCCGCCTGTTGCTGCGCGCCCATTTCGATTACCGGTACGTCGGTTATGGCGGTATATTTCCAAGCGTTACCTGACAAATTTTCTATAACTATTTTCAGCAGTTTTTTGATAAAACACTTTAGCCATCGAAGTAGCAGAAAGCTTCACTTTTATCAAAACTAAGGCCGCCCAGGGATTTATTCATGAGCCCCGAACCCGCATAATGTGTCCTGAAATTAGAATCGGCCAGGTTTATTACGCAATACGCAAAATGAGAGCGGAATTTTTGTCCCTTTGCAAGGTCACTAGCTGGGAGTGAATGGGGTGGTGGACGAGCATTGTGGCTGATTTTGCCTGGCCGATACGCGTGTATTACGAAGACACCGATAATGGTGGTGTGGTCTACCACGCCAATTTTCTGAAATTCATGGAACGGGCGCGCACGGAATGGTTGCGGGCACAGGGCGTGGAGCAGGATATTTTTGCGAAACAGTACGGGCTGATTTTTGCGGTGTGTTCGGCGCAGCTGGACTACCTCAAACCCGGATGTTTCAACCAGCTACTTTCGGTGAGTGTGAAGGTGCTGGAGGCCGGCAAGGCTAGTCTGACATTTGAGCAGACCGTGGTTGTCGCACAGAGTGCGGCAGAAAATATAACAATTAATAAAGGGGAGGGTGGCGTGGAAAGTGGTGTGTTGCTGTGTCAGGGGCAAATTAAGATCGCCTGTCTGGACGCCAACAGCTTGAAACCACGTGCTATTCCTGCCCCCATCCGACAGGAGATTCTCGGTGACGGCTGACTTATCGATTCTTTCGTTGATTACCAACGCTAGCGTGCTGGTGCAAATAGTACTGTTGCTTCTACTCATTGTTTCGTTGTTTTCCTGGAATGTGATATTCCAGAAACGTCGCATGTTGGCCAAGGCACGTACTGAAGCTGATGAGTTTGAGGAAAAATTCTGGTCCGGTGGCGATTTGTCCAACCTCTACAATCAGGTGACCTCCGGGCGTCACGGTAATGGTGGCATGGCGGTGATCTTCGAAGCCGGTTTCAAGGAGTTCGCCCGCCTGCGTAAGCAGGAAGGCTTCGACCCTATGGCGGTGCTCGAAGGCGCACAACGTGCCATGCGGGTGGCGGTGTCACGGGAGACTGATCGGCTGGAGCTACATTTGCCGTTTCTCGCCACCGTCGGCTCCACCAGTCCCTACGTGGGTTTGTTCGGTACGGTGTGGGGCATCATGAATTCCTTTCGAGCCCTGGGTAACGTCAAGCAGGCGACCATTGCCATGGTGGCACCGGGCATTGCCGAGGCATTGGTGGCTACGGCTATGGGCCTGTTTGCGGCGATTCCAGCGGTGGTGGGTTTCAATCGCTTTAACACCGAGCTGGAGCGACTGATCAATCGCTACGATACTTTTTCTGAAGAATTTGCCAGCATTCTGCAACGCCAGGCACACAAATAGGTGGCAGCTCCCGCGAAAAAAGTTCGTCGCAAACCCATGTCCGATATCAATGTGGTGCCTTACATCGACGTGATGCTGGTGCTACTGGTGATCTTCATGATTACCGCGCCTTTGTTAACGCAAGGCGTCGCCGTGGAATTGCCGCAGGCCGAGGCTGAGCCCATGAGCGGCGAAACCGATGAACCGCTGGTGGTGACGGTAACCGCCAATGGTGATTATTACCTCAGCGTGGGCGACAAGCCCGATGATCCCATTGATCATCAAATGCTGGTCACCAAGGTGGCGGCGGTACTGCGGCATCGACCCAAGACACCGATTATGGTGCGCGGCGATACCAACGTGGAATACGGCAAAGTAGTGGTGGCCATGGTGCTGTTGCAAAAAGCCGGTGCGCCCAGCGTGGGTTTGATTACCAAAGCACCCGAAGATGTTAAATAACAATAAGACGTTTTAATTCGTGAGAGCCTTACTTAAAGAAATCCTGCACAATCCCCGTGCCATGATCTATGCAATTTTGGTGCACGTGGCGCTGGCGGGTGTGCTGTTTGTCAGTCTGGAATGGACCGACTTGCCAAGCCCGGCACAACATAAAGTAGATATCGTCAAAGCGGTGGCAGTGAATGAGAAAGCTATTCTCGCCGAATTGGACAAGCTGAAAAAGGCCGAAGCGAAGAAGAAAAAGAAAAATAAAGCCAAACAGAAAAAGCTCGATAAACAGGCGCGTGAAGCCAAGAAAAAACGCCTGCGCGAAGAAAAACGCCTGGCTAAGTTACGCAAGGAACGAACTGTCGAGAAAAAGCGCCAGAAGAAATTACAAAAACAGCGTAAGGCCGAAGAAAAACGCATTGCTGCGGATCGCGTCAAAAAGAAAAAAGAACTGGAACACATGAAGGCCGAGCAGACTGCGTTGAAGCAAAAGCGCATCTCCGAAGAGAAACGTTTGGCAGATGCGGCGGCTAAACGTAAACTGCTGGACGATAAACGTCGACGTGATACCGAGGCGGCGGCACGGCGCGCCGAGTTTGCCGTCGAGCAGCAACGTTTGGAAGCGGCAGAACAGAAACGCCTGGGCTCGCTGCGGGGTCAATATATTGCCGACATCCAAAATGCGGTACAACGCAGATGGATTCGTCCGGCCAGCGCTAAGCAGGGTTTGAAGTGCAAGGTGGCGGTGAATCAGATTCCCGGTGGTGAGGTGATCAATGTCAGGGTAACCCAGTGCATTGGCGACGAGGTGTTCCGGCGTTCAGTGGAAGCAGCGGTTTACAAAGCGTCACCTTTGCCGCGACCTTCGGATCCCGCATTGTTTGATCGGGAAATTGTGTTTACCTTTAAGCCAAAGAAATAAGTCAAAACTTAAGTAGAAATAATGAATGAATAAAATGAACATATTTGTCGGCCGCGCAGTGGGCCTCTATTTATTATTGGTGGCCGGTAGCGCGCAGGCCGTGCTGAATATTGAGATCACCCAGGGTGTTGAAGGCGCGATGCCAGTGGCGGTGGTGCCTTTTGGTTGGGACGTGCCACCACAGAATCCGCAAATGCCAGCTTCACTGCTGCCGCCCAAAGAGGCGCCGATTGATGTGTCCGCCATTATCAGTGCTGATTTGGCGCACACCGGACGTTTTGATCCACTACCGCCCAAGGATATGTTGGCTCGACCCAATGTCGATTCCACCATCAATTTTTCCAATTGGCGGATTTTTCAGACGGAAAATCTGGTGGTGGGTACCTTGCAATATGTGGGTGCTAATCGGTACAAGATTCGTTTTCGGCTGTTTGATGTTTTCAAGGGCAAGCAGCTGGAAGGTTTTAGTCTGTCTGCCAGTGGCAACAATCTGCGCCGAGCGGCACATCAGGTTAGCGATATTATTTATGAAAAACTCACGGGTGAGCGTGGAGCATTTACGACAAGTGTGGCCTACGTCACGGCGGCGGGTACCGGTAGTGCGCGACGATACTCGCTCTGGATTGCCGACGCGGATGGCTTCGGCCCGCAGTCGATGATGCGCTCCCGCGAACCGATTTTATCGCCGTCCTGGTCGCCGGACGGAACCCGCATTGCTTACGCATCGTTGGAAGACAATGGCCACCAAGTGGTGTTTGTACAAAATGTAGCCAGCGGGCGACGGGACAAGGTGGCTGCGCACAAAGGCTTGAATGGTGCTCCGGCGTGGTCGCCCGATGGCAAATCCTTGGCTCTCACGCTCTCCAAGGATGGTAACCCCGAGATATATGTCATAGACTTGGCCAGCAAAAAGAGTAGGCGTCTAACGCGGCACTGGGCGATTGACACCGAGGCGACATGGACGCCGGATGGCAAGACGATTCTTTTTACCTCGGATCGGGGAGGCCGGCCGCAAATTTATCAAGTGCCATCCCGAGGTGGTAAGGCCAGCCGTCTGACCTTTGAAGGCAAGTACAACGCCAAGGCATCGGTGTCGCGTGATGGCAAGAAAGTGACCATGGTGCATCGCGAAAACGGCAAATACCGAGTTGCAGTGATGGATCTGGAAACGGGCAACCTGCGCGTGCTAACGGATGGGGCGTTGGATGAATCCCCCAGTTTTGCTCCTAACGGCAGTATGATTATTTATGCTACCAGCGTGGGGAGACGAGGAATTTTGAAGGCGGTTTCCGTGGATGGCAGTATTCATCAACGGTTGACCGTACCAGAAGGTGATGTAAGGGAACCGGCATGGTCGCCTTTCTCGGAATAAACCTTACAGTGGAAATAATCGCAGAAAATAACCGGTTGCAATAAATCCGTTATAAATATGTCATAAAATGCGCAACAGAATGCTTCATTGATGTACTGAATTATTTATTAAAGTGGTTTTCAATAGTGACTAAATATATGTTTGAACAATTCGAGGGGAATCAGCTATGAAATTCTGGACCAAGACTGTGCTTGCAATGTTGCCCGCACTGATGCTGCTGGGCTGTGGCACTTCTGGCGAGGTAGAAGATGCGACCGATACTGGCGTGAGTTCAACGGCATCTGCTAGCGATTCAGGGTCATCGGCAAGTACTAGCGGTGTGGGTTCTGAGAGCGCCAGTGGTAGTGAAGCCATGGGCGATAAGAATCAGGATAATGGGTTTACTGGTGATCCCCTGGATGATCCCAACAGCCTGTTGGCAAAGCGCGTAATCTATTTTGATTTCGACAAAAGTAATGTGAAAAGCGACTTTCGTGCGGTTATTCAGGCGCATGCTGAATATCTGGCCAACAACAGTAACGCCTCCGTTACCCTGGAAGGCCATGCCGATGAACGTGGTACGCGCGAATATAATATTGCCCTGGGCGAACGTCGCGCCAATGCCGTGCAGAAGATGCTGACCCTGCAAGGTGCTTCCTCCAGCCAGATTCGCGTGGTCAGCTATGGTGAAGAACGTCCGGCGGCGCTGGGACATAATGAAGAAGCCTGGGCACTGAATCGCCGTGCCGAGTTTATTTACAAACGTTAAGTTAGCTTTTTTGTGAAGTAGATGAATCATCTGGGTATCTCGTGAAGCAATATTTCAAGAGTTCAACTTATTCTTCAACACTGAAGTCCGTAAGCATGGCGCTGGTCATTTCGACCGCGCCATCTTTCGTTTCTGATGCCGTGGCGCGACAGCCTGCACCGGTGATTGAAGCTTCGGGTGAACCATCTGCGTCCACTGTTAATCCGCTGGAAAAGCGCCTGCAGCGTCTTGAGCGTCTATTGGAAAATCAAAACCTGGTGGATTTGGTGACCCGTATCGACAGTCTGCAAAATGAAGTGCAGCAAATGGTGGGGCAGATGGAAGAGCAGTCCCACAACATGGAGCAGCTGAAAAAGCGGCAGCGTGATCTGTATCTGGATATTGACCGACGCCTGCGTGACCTGAAATCTACACGCGGCAGTTTGTCGGCGGCGCCAGCTGGGGGCGGTTCTGTCTTTGGCGGCGCAGTGCCTGAAACGGCAATGGGTAGCGGAGCCTCTTCGACGGTTTCCGGCGGAATGGCGGCAGATTCTCCAACATCAACTAAAACAAGTCCTGCGACTGATCCACAGCTGGAACGCGCAGCCTACGAGCGCGCATTTAATCTGCTCAAAGAAGGCCGTTACGATCTAGCAGTCGCCGCGTTTAAAACCTTCGTGCAAACCTATCCTCAGGGCCGCTTTGCAGACAATGCCCAATACTGGTTAGGCGAAGCCAATTATGTGCAACGCCATTTTAAGGTGGCATTGAGCGAGTTTGAAAAGGTTGTCAAAAATCATCCTGCCAGCCCTAAGCGCGCCGATGCCTTACTGAAGATGGGCTACACTTATCAAGAGTTGGATCAAAATGACAAGGCGCGCATGTCCTTGAACGAAGTGGTGCTGAAATACCCGAATACCACGGCAGCGCGCTTGGCGCAGAAACGTTTGCAGGATTTAAAACAGCATCAGTGAGCAGGCGGTAGTGAATTTTTTTGCGGCAATCGCCGAGTTCTAAAAATACACTTCAGTTGTCTAATTCCGTCGGTAGTCTAATTCCGTAACTAGAATTAGTAATTAACGATAGTAACAATATTCCCGGTCAATATTTCTTGTTATGTGTGCTGATATTGTAAACCCACTAAAAAAACTTCCCATGGATGGGCATGCTGGTCAGTTGCGTATTACCGAAATATTTTTATCCTTACAAGGCGAGTCACGAAGCGTAGGTTTTCCTACCGTGTTTATCCGACTCACGGGTTGTCCGCTACGTTGTGGCTACTGCGATACCGCGTATGCGTTTCAGGGAGGACAGTGGATGGCACTTGAGGCTATCCTGGCTCAAGTCGCTCGTCATCAAACCCGACATATTACGGTGACCGGTGGTGAGCCGTTGGCGCAAAAGTCGTGCATCGAATTATTGGCACGCTTGTGTGATGCCGGTTATACGGTGTCACTGGAAACCAGTGGTGCGCTGGATGTTTTAACGGTGGATGCGCGCGTGGTGAAGGTGATGGATATTAAAACGCCGGGTTCGGGTGAGTTGGGTAAAAATCACTGGCAGAACATCGAGCACATATCGCCGCAAGATCAAATCAAATTTGTACTCTGTGACCGGAACGATTACGACTGGGCAAAACAAATAGTGGAGCGGTATCAATTGCTATCGCGGTGTGAGATTTTGTTCTCCCCCAGTTTTGAAGATCTACAACCACAAACGTTGGCAAGCTGGATTCTCGAAGACAAGTTGCAAGTTCGCTTTCAACTACAATTGCACAAAATCCTTTGGGATAATGAACCAGGGCGATGAACGCAACGGGTGGAAAACAAGAAAAGGCCGTGGTGCTGGTATCTGGCGGTTTGGATTCGGCAACCACCCTGGCCATGGCAAAAAAACGGGGTTTGCTATGTTATGCGTTGAGTTTTGATTATGGCCAACGGCATAAGTCCGAGTTAGTGGCAGCAGCAGTAGTGGCAAAAACCCTGGGTGCAGAGGAACATCGCGTTATTTCGTTGGACTTGCGTGGCATCGGTGGTTCCGCACTCACGGATGACAGCATCGCGGTGCCGGACGTGACAGATGCGCAGAACGACGAAGATAATATCGGCATACCGGTCACCTATGTACCCGCGCGCAACACGTTATTTTTATCCTATGCCCTGGCCTGGGCAGAAGTGCTAGAAGCTCAACATATTTTTATTGGTGTGAATGCGGTGGATTATTCGGGTTACCCGGATTGCCGCCCGGAATACATTGCGGCGTACCAAACCATGTCAGCCCTGGCCACCAAAGCCGGCGTTGAAGGTCAGGCCGCCACGATCCACACGCCGTTGATCTATCTCAGTAAGGCCGAAATTATTCGTGCGGGCACGCAGCTTGGGGTGGATTATTCAACCACTATTTCCTGTTATTCTGCGGACACCGAAGGTCGCGCCTGTGGTCATTGTGATTCCTGTCGACTGCGCGCAACGGGATTTACAGACGCCGGTATTGTAGATCCTACGCATTATCAACTCCCCCATTCTTAAACAAAGCAATGACAAAAACTGCCGCGCCAATGATTGTGTTATTTACCGATTTTGGCAATGACAACCTCTACGTGGGACAAATGAAAGCGGTGCTTAGCCAACAGGCTCCGGCTATACCGGTAATCGATTTGTTGCACGCTGCTCCGCGTTTTAATGCATTGGCTTCGGCGCATTTGTTAGCAGCCTATATTGCCTCTTTTCCCGTCGACTGTGTGGTGCTTGCCATTGTTGATCCCGGTGTGGGCAGCGCGCAGCGTAAACCTGTGGCGCTTAACATTGCAGGACGTTGGTACGTGGGGCCCGCCAGTGGTTTGTTTGATGTGCTGATGGCACGTGCGGTTAACGCGCAGGAAAATGTTGGCTGCTGGGAAATCACCTGGCGACCGGAGAATCTGAGCAATAGTTTTCATGGTCGCGATTTGTTTGCACCCGTGGTCGCCCGTTTGGCGCGTGGGGAAGAGCCTCCCGGTGTGAAGGTTGACGGTTCTGTGCCTGTGTCTGCAGCCGATGATTTATGCGAAGTCATTTTTATTGATCATTTTGGCAATGCCATTACGGGTGTGCGTGCCAGCAGTCTCGCTTCAACTGCAGAGCTACGAATTGATGGTCAACTCCTTAAACGCGCCAACACTTTTTCTGATGTGGCTCTGGGGCAAGCCTTCTGTTATGAAAATGCTAATGGCTTAATGGAGCTTGCTGTTAATCAAGGAAATGCGGCAGCACAGCTGAGTCTTTCCATCGGCGTGCGCGTAACAATTCATTAATGATGGCCGTGGGCTGGCAATAACGGATGGCTTTGCTGTCTGGGTGAGGGTTGATTTTTTAGGCACTGAAAGCCGCTACGGCGCTCACTCCTTATTCTGACTTTCTATTCTTGAAGGGGAGCCGGGATTTTGTCGGAAGGCAGTGATGACAATCCCAGTGATTTTTTCGACATCTGTCTGCGAGGAACCGTTCGCCAAATGATTTTACGCAGCTTGAACCGGGATATTCTCATTAACAAAGCATTGCCGTTTTTCACGCTTGCGGACTAAATTTGCCCAGCCTACGGCCGATGCTGTGGGCATGAGTGAAAAATCCCCACGTCGACCCGTATTGCTTCTCATCCTCGATGGATTTGGGGTGAACCCCAGCAATCTGAATAATGCCGTTGCCCAGGCAGATACTCCCCGGTTAGACGATTATTTTTCCCACCATCCGCATACCTTGTTGCAAGCCTCCGGCGCGGCCGTGGGTTTACCCGATGGTCAAATGGGCAATTCGGAGGTGGGGCATCTCACCATGGGCTGTGGCGATATTGTGAAGCAAGATCTGGTGCGCATTGATGAAGCCGTCACCGATGCCAGTTTTTTCGAAAATGCTGCGTTGATGGGGGCTGTCGAGTCTGCGCGCAACAGTGAACGCCCATTGCATCTGCTGGGTCTGGTGTCAGACGGCGGGGTGCACAGCAATATTTCGCACTTGCTGGCGTTGGTGGAAATATGTCGACGCAATGGCGTGCGCCCCGTGCTGCACATGTTGACCGATGGTCGCGACACAGCGCCCCGGTCGGCATTGCGCTATTTGCAAAAAATTGAGCCTGTCCTGCAAGCGGCGGGTGGCAGTATCGCCACGGTGTGCGGGCGTTACTACGCCATGGATCGTGATAATCGCTGGGAACGCATCGAACAGGCCTGGCAGGCCATAGTCTGTGGGCAAGGTGCAAGTGCCGACTCTGCCAAAACGGCGATTGAGGCGGCCTATGCGGCGGACACCAATGACGAGTTTATTCTGCCCACGGTGATTAATGGCGGCGAGCCCACGCAATGGGGTGATGCGCTGGTATTTTTTAACTTCCGCAAAGATCGTGCGCGGCAAATGACTTCGGCCCTGTATCGCCCTGATTTCACCCAGTTTGATCGTGGCGATTTTAGCCCGCTCAGTGTCACCTGCATGACTGAATACGACGAGTGGTTTCACCTGCCTTTTGCCTTTCGACAGGAGCGGCCACGCACCACCCTGGCTGAGGTGATCAGCCGTGCTGACCTGCGCCAGTTTCATTGCGCCGAAACCGAAAAATATGCTCATGTGACTTATTTTCTGAATGGTGGCAAAGGGGATGCCTTTGCGGGAGAAGAGCGGGGGATTATCGATTCACCCAAAGTGGCTACTTACGACCTGCAGCCGGAAATGAACGCCGATAAGGTTGCCGACGCGGTAATCGATGCCATCAATAGCGAAGACTACGCCTTTATCGTCGTGAACTTTGCCAATGGTGACATGGTGGGGCACACCGGCATCGCTGATGCGGCGATTACCGCAGTGGAAACGCTGGATCGGCAAGCCGGTCGTGTGCTGGATGCTGCAAGCAACGCCAACTGGTCGGTAGTGCTCACCGCCGATCACGGCAATTGCGAAGAAATGGTGGATCCGGTGAGCGGCGAGGCACAGACCCAACACACCGTGTACCCCGTACCCTGTTTGATCATGGATGAAACCGCCTGGCAGCTTACCGTGGGTGCTGGGCTCAGTTCTATTGCGCCCACCGTGCTGCATTTGTTGGGGCTGCCCGTGCCGGAAGCGATGACCGGTCGCTCGTTGCTGCTGAAACCGCTTGCCCGCTAAGCTGTGTATTCCCGTCCCAGGCGGCACTTGGTCGTTATCCTAATTTCTGATTATCAAATAAAAACAAATAAGTTCCAGTGAAATGGGGTGTGGGGTAGAGTGAACCCACTTCCGAGTAGTTCTAAACAAGCCCACCCCCTGATTTGTTTAGACATTTAGAAAGACCCAGCCGCTACCCTCCCCCAGGTAGCGGTTTTTTCTTGCCTGCATTTTTGTGCTGGCTCGCCTGGGAATGCGGCGACATGAAGGCCGCTTTTTTGAGTGTAGAAGCTGTCAGTAAAATCTTTTATTGGCATATAAAAGAGTATTTATTATAATTAAATGAGATAGAGTTATAAAAAAATATCATTTCCAGTGAGAAGGGGGGCTTGCTAAATTAAACCCACTTCCAAACAAACCCCCCCTTTTGTTTGAACCCAACCGCGCTGCTCCTTCATTGCAACGCGGTTTTTTTTGTCCGCAGGATTTGTGGCTTGCTGCTTCCAGTTAGACTCTTTGTTTATTTTGCGCTGAGTAATTCGGTAATCACCCTGGCAATAGCTTCACGTTGCTGCTTGGGCAGCTTCATCCATTCCATGCCCAGCTCAAATGCTTCTTTGCTGAGCTTGTCTGTGCCTGTGGGTGGCAGAGCCTTTCCTGCGCCGCGGGGATTGTCGTCTTTTTTGTAGGGCTCACCCTGGCCGGAAAGCAGCCAGTTCGAGCGGGTTTTGGTGAGATCTGAGAGTTTTACCAAGGACGAGGTGCGAGGAAATGATTCGCCTTTTAACCATAGATCGACATCTTCGGTGGCAATGTCCAGAAACTCGGACAAGCGAGCCCGCCTGCCAGCACCGAGCTTTGGGAATTGAATATTGTCCAGCGCGTCATTCAGACGTGCTGCAAAGCGGCTGCGCTCGGAGGAAGTCGGTATTTTCTTGTTGGACATAGCGGTCTCGTGATGGCTTGTTCGTAAATGGATATTTGCTGGCGTAGGGTAAATCTTTAGTATTACCTGTCAACCGATTTACAGATGCTGCGTTTAGTATCACATGGAAATAGAAGTAATGGGGTTTTCCGGCACGGTGACTGGACAAAGCAGGTCATCACTGGCGAGAATCAAAACCACGGGACACAGACCATGCAGGAGAGAGGCGCTGGACAATTCGGTAGCACTGGATCAATTCCTCGCCAGCGTGGAGCGGCGCGCCTATCGCATGGCGATGGTGGCCACCCGCAGTCACGAGGATGCGCTGGATATCGTGCAGGACGCCATGCTGCGCCTGGCCAAGCGCTATGCCGATCGCGATACCGAGCAATGGGGGCCGTTGTTTCATCGCATCACGCAAAGTGTGATTCGCGACTGGTACCGGCGTACCGCAGTGCGCAATCGTTTTCGGCATTTCCTAGGTCAGGGTGGACATGGCGGCCAAGGGCAGGAATCGATGGTGGGGGAAGACCCCATCGAAGCCCGTTTCGCCACGACAGAGCCGGAGCCCTGTGCCCAGTTGCAGCAGGAGCAGGCCATCAAACAACTGGACGCCGCGTTGCATCGTCTGCCCCTGCGTCAGCAGCAGGTCTTTATGCTGCGTCAGTGGGAAGGCCTCAGTGTGCGGGATACGGCGCAGGCCATGGGGTGTGGGGAAGGTAGCGTAAAAACCCATTTTTCACGGGCACTGAAAACATTGCGCGAGCAATTAGAGAATCATTGGCAGGTCAATGAAAGGCAGGAGAACCAAAGGTGAACGAACCAAAAGACACAGATCAATTTTTACGGCAGGTTAAGACCACGCTGGATCAGTCGGTGGATGCGCTGGATGACGACACCCTGCGAGCCTTGCGCAAGGCGCGTCATGAGGCGGTGGCGGCGGCGAGTGGAAGACGTTCAGCCTGGTTGATGCCGGTAGGCGGTCTGGCCATGGCCGCTACGGTGGCGGCATTCAGTGTGTCGCTGTGGATGGCCGATCCGCAACCGGGGACGAATGCCCAGTTGCCACCGCTGGAAGACCTGGCGCTGTTGGGCGATGCGGAGTCGCTGGAATTTTATGAAGACCTGGACTTTTACTTATGGTTAGACGATGAAAAAGATGCCGGCTGATCGTATGAAACGACTGTTGATTTTATCGGCCTTGGCCGTGCCGTTGATGGTGTTTGCCGCCGATGCCCCCAGCCTTGAGCTGTTGGAATTTCTTGGCGACTGGGAAACCAGCGAGGGTAACTGGCAGAACCCGTTGGATTTTATGCAGGATCTGGAGGCGAACCCGGATGCGATGGCTGCCGATGCCCAAAGTGTGAAAGTAGAGGATGAGAAGGATGGACAGTAAACAATTGAAACGCAGTGGCTGGTTGATGGTGATCTCGTTGTTGCTGGTCGGTAGCCCGTTGCTGTCGCAGGCCAGCGATGGCGAACCACCGATGAACCAAGGCATCAGTCAGGGCATTGAGTGGCGATCCTTGAGTGCGGAAGAGCAAACCTTGTTGGCGCCTTTTGCGGAAAAATGGCAAGGCCTGCCGCCGGGCCGGCAGCAGCGCCTGCGCAAAGGTATAAAACGATGGGCACAGTTGACGCCGGAACAACGGGCGCGCGCTAAAAAGCGTTTTGCCCGCTGGCAGCAATTGCCACCGGAAAAACGTCAACGGGTGCGTCGTCGCTTTGAACAGTTTATGTCACTGCCAGCGGCCGAAAGGAAACGCCTGCGCAATCGTTTTCGTCAATTCCGTGACCTGCCGCCAGCGCGGCGTGCGGCGCTACGTGAACGCTGGCAGAAAATGCCGCCTGCGCAACGGCGTGCGGTAATGGAGCGTCAGGTGGAGCGGCGGCAGATGCGGCGTCAAATCAAGCGGGAAATTCGTCGGGAGATACGACATCGACGCTAAAGGGTGGAGTGTGTTTTGAGACAATATTTTTTGTCGTACCTGTTGGGTGCGACGTTGTTTGTGCCTGTTGCGCAGGCCGAAGGTTTGCCGTCGTCGATTTCTTTTGGTGCCGGTGGGGACGCCGAGGGTAGTCGCGACCGTTATCTTGATCTGGATTATGCCTTTGTCGACGATACGCGTTTGTTGTTTTCGACGTCCAGTAATCGGTCCGATAGCCAGAATAATCCCTTTATTACGCGTACTGTTTTGTTGGGCTTACGTACTGATCCGCTGGCACAGGTCAGTGGCGGCATTGATCTGGAACATTGGGGCGAAGAAGATACCCTGGTGACCGATACTCTGCGTGGGGTGGTGGATGCCAACTTGCAGCATTGGCAGTTTTCGCTGCGCCCTCAGTGGCGCACGCTGACGTTTACCACGGATTGCGCCGCAATCATTTTGGCGAAATGTGACCCCGAGGTAGAGGTGAAAAGTACGGGCGCGGCCGTTGATGTGAGCTATTTCAGCGAGGGGTCATGGTCGTTTTCTCTAGGCTTTGCGCGTCATCATTACGATAAAGACATTCAAGCGCTCGCGCAGTATCCGGTTTTTCAATTAATTTTTTCAGCAGCGACCCTGGATCTTTCTGCTGGGCTGGAAGAGCGCCGAAGCAGTGCCAGTGTGTCTTATTTTAGTGGCGATAATTTGTGGGGGTTTTCGTGGATGAAGAGTGTGTCTGCGGTGAGCGGAGAAACCAGTTTCGTCTATGCACTGCGTTATTCTACGGATCTAAATAAACAGTGGCGATTAAGTGTAAACGTGGGCGGGCAAACGCTCAAAAATAGCGACGATCACGTGGGCTTTGCCGGTGCGGGTATGACCTATCGTTGGTAGCCTTTGCATACTTCTTGTGAAATTACTGCTGTCCCGTTAACTTTATATCCGTCAGAGCCTGCCCCGCGAAGCGTTTTGGGTATTCCGGCCTTCGCCGAAATGACCGTAGAGATTACTGGCTATTCATGTCTCAAATTTTCAAATCGTGCAGCAGCTCATGAAAAACAAATAATTATACCCGCGCAGGCGAATGTTAACGGGACAGCAGTGTTGTGAAATAAAAAATCAGCCTTTTCTTTTTTTCTGTCAACCGACAGGTCTGCTCTGCGTTGTACGGGGTGAACATCTGATTTTAAACGGATGCACACGACCATTTTACAGGGAGACCATCATGAATACTTTTTATCAACAATTCCGGCGCAGAACTGCGGCATTCGTTAGCCCGCTGCCGCGTCATTTTTTCCTGAGCCTTTTATTATTACTTTCCAGCCTGTCGTTGGCGGGTTGCGGAGCGCCTAGCGATAGTGCGGCAGATAGTGCAGTAGAAGGCGACGGTGAAGTGGTGATCGGTCTTACCGATGCCGAAGGTGACTTTGCCAGTTACACGGTGGATGTGCTGTCACTCACCTTGACCAAGGCCAACGGTGCGGTGGTGGAAACAGTGCCACTATCGACCCGTGTGGATTTTGCGCAATACACGGAGCTGACCGAATTTCTCACCGCGGCCACCGTACCCAACGGCGCCTACGTTAAGGCCAGTATGGTGTTGGATTACAGCGACGCCGACATCTGGGTAGAAAATGACGTGGGCGATGCCGTGCAAGTCAACAACATCGTCGATGCAGAGGGTGGTGTGGTGACGCAGCTGGAGGTTACGGTAAACCTCGACGGGCGTAACAAACTGATTGTTGCCCCCGGTATTCCCAGTCACCTCACTCTGGATTTTGATCTCAAGGCTTCTAATAACGTGAGCTTTGATGATGCGGGTGTGCCAACACAAGTCGTCGAGCCGTTTTTGCTAGCAGATGTGGCGCTGGAAACACCCAAGCCGCATCGCCTGCGCGGCCCCTTGGCCAGTGTGGATGTGGCGACAAATAGCTTTGAGGTGATCCTGCGTCCCTTCCATCATGTGTTTAACACAGACCACCATCGTCGTTTTGGTGCGCTTCATGTCGTGACCAACGATGCAACGCAATTTGAAATTAATGATGAAAGTTACGAAGGTCAGTCTGGTCTAGTTGCGCTGGAAGCACAGCCCACCTTTACTGCCACCATTGTGATTGGTGATCTCAAATTTAATCCGCGCCGTTTTGAAGCGCGCGAAGTGTATGCCGGTTCCAGCGTACCCGGTGGCGAGCTGGATGTGGTGACGGGAAATGTGATCGCACGCAGCGGTGATACGCTGACGGTGAAAGGTGCAACGTTAGTCCGCGCCGGTGGCAGTGTGATCTTCAACGACGAAGTCACGGTGAACATGGGCGACATGACCCGCGTGAAACGCCAGCTGTCCATGGGTAACAATTACAACATCGATGATGTTTCTGTGGGGCAACGGGTGCGTGTGTTTGGTGTGCTCACCAATGATATGGCGAACCCACTGGAAATGGATGCCGGGGTGAACAATCAGGGTCGGGTAAAAATGCGTCTGACCACACTGCGCGGCACGGTGCTGGGTGTGGTGGGAATTCCTGAACAGCCGTTACCCTTTGTGATCGATGTGCAGGCCATTGATGGGCGTCGTATCGGCTTGTTTGATTTCGCCGGTACGGGTGATGTGACTGCCAATGATTCTGATCCTGCCTATTACGAAATCGACACTGCAACACTGGATATGAGTACACTAGCGGCTGGCACACCAGTGAAGTTGCGTGGTTTTGTGCGAACCTTCGGGCAGGTCAGCACAGCAGCTCCCACTGATTTTACCGCGCAGACTATTGTGGATGTATCGCTGTTGAAAGCGGTGATGGCCATTGCCTGGGATCCCGCTTCTGCGACGGCCATTTCGAGCAGTGCTGCCGATGGCATAAGCCTCAACCTGGACGGCGTGGGGTTATTTCATCACGTTGCCCGTGCCAGATTCGCCATCGATCTCACCATGGCGACGGCAACCCCTCGCATCGTGCCTCGCGAAAATAGTGCGGGCGTGTATTGGTTGGTGCAGTCTGGTAGCAGTCAATTGCATACCGACTTTGCCAGCTTTACGGCAGATCTCAATGCGCGCTTGCAGGTAGGCGCATTGGTGAAACATGTCGTTGCGACTGGGCCGTATGATGATGCCAGCGCCACGATTACAGCAAGGTTTGCCTCCGTGCTGCTCGAGTAAACAACCGGTATGCCAGCAAAATATTGCTGTCAGGAATTTAAGCGGGTTCCCTCAAGATGGGGTGCCCGCTTTTTTATTTGTGGTGGGAATGCGGGACGGGTAGGCTTAAGAAAAATCCAGGGGTACTAATGTTTTTTCAAGATACATTGTCAGTGAATACGCGAGGGCGGGGTAGTTACAATATCACCGAGGATGTGCAACAGGTCGTGGCTGCCGCGGGTATCAATACCGGGCTATGTCATGTGTTTGTTGCGCATACCAGCGCGTCACTGATGCTGTGTGAAAATGCCGACCCTGCGGTGCGCCAGGATATGGAAACCTTTATGGTGAAACTGGTACCGGATGGTGATCCTATGTTTATTCATCGTGATGAAGGGCCGGATGACATGGCCGCGCACGTGCGTACCATTCTGACACACAGCGATTTGACTCTGCCAGTGCAAGCAGGGCGTTGCGCATTAGGTGTTTGGCAGGGAGTATTTCTGTGGGAGCACCGTGCCATGGGTCATCGGCGAAAGATTGTTGTTACAACACAGGGCATTTGAAAATGGTGTTGCTATGAAATTAGTCAGCTGGCACGAAGAGTGAGTTGGAATGTTTAATTTTTTTTTCAAGCTCCCCATAAAGAATAAATTCTTTTTGGCGATCTTTGGTTCAACCTTGCTGGTATCGCTCTTGGGATTTTTTTCCGTTGTGTATGTGCATGGCCAATATATGCGTGAAGAGGCAGTGAAGCACGCACAGTCTGAAATGAAGATGATGTCTCTGGATTTAGTGAAAATTATACGCTCATCAAATGCTGACATTTCTGCAGAAGTGGTGGAGAAACTGCATTATTTTCCGGCAATATTTAATGTTTTTTTGTATGACCGGAACGGGCTGCTGGTTTTTCAATACGAAAAATCTCCCTCTTTTGCTATGTCCTCTCCCCGCCATCCCGATAAGAAAAATAACGAGAATATAGAAGTTGAGGCGGGTGTGGCCAGAATGCTTTTACCCGTCAATTACATTGGCAAGCGGTTTGGCGATGTTTATGTGCGCATGTCAGTCGAGCAATATGGCATGAGTATACAGAGCTTGTACAAGAATATTATTTTTGTGATTTCCGCTGTGTTTCTGGCATCCTATTTGTTGGCATTTTGGCTGCATCGATATTTTAGTGTCCCTATTGTTTCTCTGGCTCACCGTGTGCGTGATATCGCAGAGCAACGCCGTTTTGATGAAGAAGTTTCATCTGATGATGCCAATGAGATTGGCGCTTTGTATCGAGGCGTTGGACAGCTGCTGCATGCCATTCGAAAGACTCAACAAAAACTGCATCAGAGTGAAATGCGCTTGGAGGCAGTTATCAATATTGCCGGTAGCGCATTGATTACTATTGATGAAGATCACCGCATAACTTTGTTTAATCGGCAAGCGGAACAAGTGTTTGGCTATGCAGAACATGAAGTGCTTGGTCGTCAGCTTGGTATGTTGTTGCCAGAGCAGTATCGGGAATCACACACAATAAACATTAATGATTTTTCCAGCAAAGACATTCAAAAACGCATGGCGCAGGATAGACCAATTGTCCCGGGTCTGAGGAAAAATGGAGAAGAGTTTCCGGTTGAGGCATCAATATCTCAGATTATGTTGGGAAATAAGAAAATGTTTACCGTGGCGTTGATGGATGTGACCCAGCGACGACAAACAGAGTTGGAGCTGGAGGCCTATCGACTCCATCTTGAAGAAGTGGTGGAAGGTCGGACCAGCGAGTTACGTGAGAAGAATAATGAGCTAGAGGCTTTTAGTTATTCAATAGCCCATGATTTACGCACACCGCTGCGTTCGATTACCAGCTTTAGTCAAATTTTGCTGGAAGATGCGGCGGACAAGCTGAATAAAGATGAGCGTGATCATTTATCGCGCGTGGTAAAGGCCGGGCAGCACATGGCTGATTTGATTGATGGCATTCTTAATCTGGCGCGTATCGGTCGTAGCCAAATGACACTCACGGATGTTGATTTAAGTGTGTTGGTCACGCAGGCCAAGATGCGCCTGTCACAAGACGGGGTGCAACGTGATGTGGTCTGGGATATTCAGCCAGGTTTGGTAGTGCGAGGCGATCCGCAGCTAATGGCTGTGGTGATGGATAATCTGATCAATAATGCCTGGAAATATAGCGGTCATGAGAAACAGGCGCACATCACATTTGGCGTGGTGAACCAGCGCGGTAAAAAGATTTATTTTGTTCGGGATAACGGTGCCGGTTTTGATATGCAGCATGCAGAAAAGCTGTTCGGCGTGTTTCAACGGCTGCATAAAGCCGATGACTTTGAGGGAACAGGGGTAGGGCTGGCTACCGTCAAGCGTATTATTCAACGGCATGGTGGTGCAATTTGGGCAGAATCGGCGGTAGGGGAAGGTGCGACGTTTCATTTCACAATTCCATAACGGCAGCGTAAAGGGAAAGTGATAAAGAGAAAAGATACAGTACAGTGGGATAAGGTTATTTGTTTTCGTCCCTGGAGACTTTTAAGAGAATATTGTCCAACCAACGAGTACTGCACAGGCGTCGCAATATACCAAACAAGTAAGTTGGAAACGTCACGTAATAGCGCGGCCTGGGGTGGGATGATTCCAAAGCGTGGATCACTTTTTTCAGTACGGCCTCCGGTGGCAGGGTGAAGGGTGCAGCGGGGCCGGTTTTCCTTAAGCGAGCCTCCATTTTTTGATAGGTGTTACGATGTGCGCTATTGGCAGAATCAATGTGATGCTGGTAGGCGATGAAGGCGTTTTTTCGGAATTTGCTTTCAATGGGGCCGGGTTCAATCAGTGACACGTTAATTCCGGTGCCAGTCAATTCCTGACGCAGAGTATCGGTAACGCCTTCCAATGCAAATTTGCTAGCGTTGTATGCGCCACGGTAGGGCAGGGTGATGAGTCCCAGTACCGAACTGTTTTGGATAATGCGCCCGTAACCCTGCCTACGCATAATGGGGATGATTTGATTCGCTAAGTCCACCGCGCCAAAAAAATTGGTTTCAAATTGTTGTCGTAATATATCGCGCGATAAATCTTCCACGGCGCCCGGTTGCCCGTAGGCACCGTTATTAAACACCGCAAACAGCTTTCCGTGGCTGAGCTGTAGGGTTTCTTCCACGGCGCGTTTGATAGATTCGGGCTCAGCGAGGTCAAGTTGAATCGTGGTGAGGCCTTCTGTTTGCAGCCGGGAAACGTCTTCCGTCTTGCGTGCGCTGGCGATAACGGTGTAGCCGCGTGTTTTCAGTCCGTGGGCAACACAGTAACCAATGCCGCTGGAGCAACCGGTGATGAGCACGGCGCGTTCTCCACGCGTTTGGCGTGAAATGGATGAAGCCATGAAAGGGCTTAGCCGAGGGGGTCTTCAGCAAACTCGTGTTGGATTTTTTCCACCTGCTCTTTGTTGGCAATCAGCGCATCAACACACTCTTTGTCGAGCTGTCCGCCAGCGAGACGCTGTAGCATCGCGTAGGCATCATGATTGCTCCAGGCCTCTTTGTAAGGTCGTTTGCTGGTGAGGGCATCGAATACATCGGCCACGGCGACGATGCGCGCCTCCAATGGAATTTCTGCCCCCTGCAATCCCCGAGGATAGCCAGTGCCGTTAACGGCCTCGTGATGGTATTCGGCGATGTTGCGCAGGATGTTGATATTTTCAAAGCTGTCCAGGCCGTGGTCTTTCAGCATGCTGTCGATGATCTCGCAACCCTTGTGTGCGTGGGTGCGCATAATTTCGGTTTCGGACTCGGTGAGCTTGCCCTTTTTTTGCAAAATATTATCAGTGATGGCGATTTTGCCGATATCGTGCAGGGGGGAGAATAAAAAGACATTCTCGATGTATTCATCATCCAAATCGTAGTCATCGGCAATATGCACCGCAATCAGGCGAGAGTAGCGTGACATGCGGTCGATGTGCGCACCGGTCTCCGAGTCCCGATGATGGGTCATGTCGTGTGCAGTTTTTACTGTAGCCAGCAGGGTGCGTACAGAGCTTTGCTCATTGATGATCAGCAGTGAAATCAGGTGGCCGATGATGTCGAAATAGTGCAGCGCAGCTTCGTTAAAGGCCTCTTTCTGGTTGGAATTAAAAAACACAAAGCCAAAAAAAGTGTCGTTCAAAAACATGGGCAGTGTGTAGCTGGAGGCATAACCTTGCTGCTTGATGCTTTTGGAATGCAGTTGCGTTCCATCGGCAAAGATATTCAGGTCATTTACCACTCGCGGTTTACGCTGCTTGATGATTTCCAGTAACGAGGGTGCATTGCTCAAGGCAGCCTGGTAATGTCGCAAGGGGCTTTCGCCACCACTACTGTGCACATAGGTTTTCAGCATGTCAGTTTTGTGGTCATAAATTGCCACCGCGATACGGTCGACAAAAGTAAACTGCGCTTTGATGGCACGATGCACGCTTGCGAGTTTTTCGCCCAAGGGGATATTGTCGTTAAGGCGCTCTAATGTGTCTTGATGGTGAAACATGCGTTCGCTCAATTTTTTGTGGATGCTTCAACTGTAGCGCCCTACCGCGATGAAGCCAAGTCTAGGTTGCAGGGGGTATTCGGTGAGGGCTGGTGCGTGTTTTGTGCTTTGGTCTGGGAACCTTTTACTACAGACTGTCGTCTTTCTCCCTGCTGGAGAAACTCGACTTGGGCGCTCGTCTTGCGCTTTTTCAGCGCTGGTAACTCATTAATAGTAAAGAAAAATTATTTATAATTCGCTGTCCAAGGACTCCCGCTTTCTATAGTCTTCCGTGGTAATGAAGATATTCCCTGCTAAAAAATCTGAAAAAGGCTCGGCTGCGCGTTTTGACGCGTTGGTGCGTCCCCACATCACCTACCTGTATCGTCTCGCTTACCGTTTCTGTGGCAATCCGGAAGACGCGGAGGATCTGGTGCAGGACTTGTTCCTCAAACTGTTTCCCCGCAGCGCCGAGCTTGAGGTGGTTGAGAAGCTACGTCCGTGGCTGGTGACGTCTCTGTACCGCATGTTTGTGGATGGTACACGTCGACAAAAGCGCTCACCGCTGGAATTCATCGACGACGAAGTGGCTTTTTACGAAACGGCGGGTAGTACTGTGGAATCACCGGATCACGAATTAGCAGAGGATCAACGCATTGAGCGCATGCAGGCCGCTTTTCAGCGAATGTCGGATGACCATCGGGTATTGCTGACTCTGCACGATATCGAAGGCTATCGGCTGGTGGAGCTTCAGCAGATGCTGGACGTGCCGGTGGGCACCCTGAAATCACGTATTCATCGTGCTCGGGCTCGAATGCGTAAAATCCTTGACGCAGACGCCGTGAAACCCTGATTTTGAAGAAAATCTCCCAAATGGGAACACTTTCAGCTCATAAAGCGTGTTATAGATCAAGAAGGCAAACATCATGAATTGTACTGAATTTAACAATAATTTGACCCACGGCAGCGACCAGGAATTGGACGTGTCTGAGCAGGCCGCATTTGATACCCACCGGGCGTCGTGCGCAGCGTGTCAGGCCGTGTACGACTCAGAAATGTGCATGCTGGAGAGCTTGCGAGCCATGCCGGTAGCAACGCCTCCGGCAGGTTTTGCGGATCGCGTGTTGGCGAATACCTTCAAAGATGCTGCCAATCGGAATGTCTCCCAGCAGCAAAATCATCATCTCCAGGGATTTGTGGTGGGTTTTGGTAGCGCGGCTGCTGCAGCATTAGCAATGTGGGTTGTGGTGGGTATGTCGCCAGATGCGTTGCCGACGGTTGACAATGTGGCTGGAAGAAGTGCACCTGAACAGACGGTGGCTAGCGCTGAAGCAAAACAGCCTTCGCTTTCGATCGCGCTGAATGCACAACAAACCATCAAACTGGCCTTCGCCTCTGGCGAAGCATTGAAAGGCGCCAAAATTACCATTCACCTGCCTGAGAATGTGGCCTTGGTGGGTTATCCCGGCCGCCGTCAGTTGAGTTGGGAAACGAACCTTAAAAAAGGTGACAACCTGTTGAGCCTGCCGATTATGGCAACGCAGGTGGCCAGCGGCGAATTGGTTGCTGATATTGAATATGCAGGCCAGGTGAAAACCCTGAAGCTGAATCTTGAAACCAGCGCTGCAGGAGCCTCACGGAAGAAGGGTCAAAGTAAGTCATTTGTTGGGTAAGTAAGTTTTAATTAAGTTTTAATTAGGAGTAGAGGTTATGAAGATGGTACAGACAAGCATTATTGCCACGGTTGTTTTTTTCTTGTCCGCAGGCGTTAGCTTTGGTGCAGAGATGGATGATCTTGATATCACCATTCGTATGGTGGACTCAGATGACCTGACAGATATGCACAATGAGTTGAGCTTGCCAGATGCTGCTTCTGATACAGCGCGGGAACATGCGGAAGACGAGGATGGCCGCGGTCTGACTCAAGCCAACGAAGCACGCAACAAAGAACATGAAGAAGATGTTCGTGATGAACATGAAGATGAAATCGATGATCACGATAATGCGCATGAAGATGACGACGATATTAACGCAGAGCATGACGAAGCTCATGAGGAAGAAAATCATGAGGATGAGCATGAGAATAAGGATGATGGCGGCATTGATGGGGGTGACCCAGCTAGCAATATCTAGTTTGCTATCGCCTTATTAAACTAAGTAATAACATCATTAATCCCTCTCTTGTTTCAAGAGAGGGATTTTTTGTTGTGTTGATAGTGAATTTAATATTTCGTCGACTTGTGCTCTGATCTGATGGGATGAATCATTGTGTTGTCTTGTGTAAACTCCCCGCCTGGTTATGAAGAATGCCCGGTTGGAGACATTTAAAAATGGTATTGAATTTGAAAAATAATATTGTCGCATTAGGTGCAATGTTTGTTTTGCTGGCGTTAACTAATGCGCATGCAGACGTCGACCAGGATTACTTTAAAGCGGGCATGCAAGCTTCTGCCCAGGGAGATTATTCCGCTGCATTGCAGCTGTTTCAGAAGGCTAAAAAGGCAGGCCTAGGAACGGCTGCCCTTAAGTACAATACGGCAGTCAGTTACTACAAGCTTCAGCAGTACGAGGCGGCACGTAAGATATTTTTAGGACTGACGGATGTGTCTACCTTTGAACAGGTGGCCTATTTTAATCTGGGTCTGATTGCGAACAAACAAAAAGATGAGCGTACGGCGATTCGTTGGTTTCAGCGTGCTTATCGTGATGTTAGTAGTAAAAAAATTCAACGCTTGGCTGGAGTAGCTTTAAAACGACTGGGTGTTTCGGCGAAAAAGACGCGACGGTTTAACCCCGCGTGGACGGGCTTTGTGTCCAGCACCCTGGCGCATGATAGTAATGTTGCATTAGTCAATGATGGCCTGCAGGGCGTCACAAATCAAAGTGATACGGTGGTTGATATTTCGGCATCCGCTGGACATTGGTTGAAGGGCGGTATGAGTAATGGCGTCCGCATGTCATTAGGTGCGAACCTGCAAAAATACAGTACGCTCAGTCAAAATGATTATAGTCAGCTAAGTGCCCGGGTGATGAGATACGATCGGTTGAGTGACTGGAAAATCCGGATTGGTGGTAGTTGGGATGAAATCTACTTTAATGGAAGTGAGTATCAACGCATTGTTAGTGCCGATGTGCGTAGTCGGAACCCACTGTCAGAAAAAAACCAGTTGCGCTTACGGTTTAAATTAAGCCGCATTCAGGCCACGGATGCGGCCTTTGATTATCTTGATGGCTGGCGTTACCAGCTGCGCGCCGGGCTGCAGCAACGTTTCGGTGAATACCGCGCGCGTTATTACTACCAGCTGGAATTGAACAACCGCAATGATCGTAGTATCGGTACGGTCGATCCATTTATCAGTTATTCACCAATGCGCCAGACTTTGCGTGCGACAGGCTGGTGGGGTTTGGGAAATCATTGGCATGCCCGTCTAGATGCGCGCTATCGTTACGGTCGCTACAATGATCCTAATGAGTTGGCGGGGTCGATCCTTGTTCGCAGAGTGGATAATCAGGTTCGCTTGTCTGCACGGGTCAGCCGGAGATTTGCCCGTCGCTGGGAAGTGAATGCGCAGCAAATCTACACCAATAATGATTCCAACATCGACCGAAAAATTTATGATCGCTCAGTTACCAAGCTGGGCGTTAGCTGGTCATTCTGATCTTTCATCGGCCTTGGCGATGTGTGTCCACCTTCTTGCATTCATAAAGGCACCGTGTTTCGATGCGCAGCATGATTCGAGTGTTGTGGGTTAATCAATGCCTGAGCGTTTAGAAGCACTAACAACCTGGTTGCGTGATGTGTTGTGCAATGCAACGGATGGAACTCCGCAATCTCCTGATTTTCAGGTTTCACCTGCCTCGGCAGATGCCAGCTTTCGTCGTTACTTTCGGGTCACCGGTTCTGCGGTTATTCGTGGTTTTGGCGGAGAGGGGGAGAGTCTGATTGTCATGGACGCCCCTCCGGAGAAAGAAGACTCCCACCCTTTCGTGATGATCTCCAGCCTGCTGGCAGAAGCCGGCCTCAATGTGCCGAGGGTGTTGGCAAAAGACCTCGAACAAGGGTTTTTATTGTTGAGTGATCTCGGTGTGCAGGCCTATCTTGACGCGTTGAATGAAAACACCGTTGAGTCGTTATACGCAGATGCTCTGGATGCCTTGTTGTTGATGCAGCGCAATGCTACGTCGAAGGCCGCTAGTTTGCCTGCTTATGATAAAGCGCTGCTGATAAATGAAATGGCACTGTTTCGGGATTGGTACTGCTTGCAGTATCGCGACTTTGTTTTTTCGGATTCCCAACAGATGGCGCTCAATGATGTTTTTCAACAACTCAGTGAAACTGCCTTGGCTCAACCAAAAGTCTTTGTGCATCGTGATTATCATTCGCGAAACCTAATGCTAACTACAGAACACAACCCCGGTATTTTGGATTTTCAGGACGCCGTGTTGGGTCCGGTGACCTATGATTTAGTTTCGTTGTTGCGAGATTGTTATATCGACTGGCCGCGTCCGCAGGTAGAACAGTGGGCGCTGGAATATTTACATCGCATCGCCGATGTTGGTTTAATTGCTCACGAATCTGACGCCACGTATCTTCGCTGGTTTGACTGGATGGGCGTGCAGCGCCACCTTAAGGCCACCGGTATTTTCGCGCGCCTGCATCTGCGTGATAACAAGCCGGGTTACCAGGCCGATATTCCCCGCACGCTGGATTACGTGCGCGATGTTTCAGCACGATATCCGGAGCTGAAAGGCTTGCACGCACTATTGGCAAATCTCGCAGAATAACTTTCCTCTTTCCCATACCCCCTTTTCCCTTTACTCTGCGTTCTCATGAAAGTAATGATCCTCGCCGCCGGTCGTGGTGAACGCATGCGTCCACTCACTGATGAAATACCGAAACCTCTATTAATGGTGGCCGGAAAACCGCTGATCCAGTGGCAAGTCGAAGCATTGCAAGCTGCTGGCTTTACCGAACTGGTGATCAATCACGCCTGGTTGGGGGAGCAGATCGAAGCGTATCTCGGTGACGGTTCACAATTTGCGGTAAACATCGTGTACTCCCCGGAAGGTGATCATGCCTTAGAAACCGGCGGTGGTATTTTTCGCGCGTTGCCACTGTTAAGGGCCCAATCGGGAGACGATGCCTTTCTGGTGGTGAATGCAGACATACTAACGGATGTGGAGTTCGGACGGCTTCCCACGCAAATTGACGGCCTAGCGCATTTACTGATGGTGCCCAACCCTACCCATCATCTCCAGGGGGATTTTGTTTTGGCCGATGGCAGCATCCATAACGAAGGAAAATCGAGATTGACCTTCGGCGGCATCGGTATCTATCGACCGCAGTTGTTTTCGAACTGTGACAATGGCAAGTTTGCGCTTGCACCTTTATTAATTCAGGCCATGCAACAAGGTCAAGTGAGTGGTCAATTGCATCAGGGGTTGTGGGTGGACGTAGGCACCAAGGAACGATTGCAATATGCCAATGGCATATTTGAGAACAGATAATTATCGTTAGACCTGTTTTTTGCCACTCTACACTTTCCCTAGAAAGATTTTAAATGAGCTGATGCCCGTATCAGGTTAGCTGATGTGGTAATAATACCTCCTCGAAATACTTGCATAATGTAGTCATTTTCCTACACTGTTGTAGGAAGTGTTCAACATGTCCTGTGACATGTTTTGAAGTGGGCTGACTAGCTCACAGGAAAACGTGAGTGGGTTACGAGTTTTAGGGGGTAATGGCTATTCATGATTAGAGTCATGGTCGTTGATGACCACGAATTAGTGCGCACAGGTATTACGCGCATTTTGAACGACGCACCAGGAATTCGCGTGGTGGGGGAAGCCGCCAGCGGTGAAGAGGCGCTGGTCTTGGTGCGCAAAAAAATACCTGATGTTCTGCTCATGGATGTCAGTATGCCGGGCATTGGCGGTATGGAAGCCACGCGTAAGTTACTCCAATCAAACTCAGCATTAAAAATTATTGTGGTCTCCGTGCATTCGGAAGAACCCTTTCCCAGCCGCATGCTGCAGGCGGGCGCTAGCGGTTATCTCACGAAAGGCTGTGCGGTGGACGAAATTGTTACAGCCATCAAGGCCGTATCGGTGGGTGATCGCTACATCGGTGCCGAGGTTGCACAAAAGCTGGCGTTGAAGATGACTCCAGGCGGTGAGATTACACCCTTCGATGCGCTTTCCCCCCGTGAGATGCAGGTCATGTTGATGCTCACCCAGGGCCAACGTCTGCAGGTTATCTCCGACAAGCTGTGTCTGAGCCCCAAAACAGTGAGCACTTATCGCCATCGCCTGTACGAAAAGCTGGGCGTAGACAGCGATGTTGATTTGGCGCGGCTGGCCATGAATTACGGCATTATTGATGCGGCGCCAGAGCTCAGCAGTATCTAAGCCCGACCTCCGGAATTGTTTCTCTGCATAAAACACGCTCCAGAAACTCCCGCTCACACTGAATATCCTGTGTTACTCGTTGTCCAACAGCTAGTGCGCCCGCATTCAAGTTCGCGCTATTATGGGCGCTGCAGTAGAAAGATGATGAACTAGCAACGTTTGAGGAGCGATTGGCGCGATGATTTTTCACCCCCTGAAGTACAAAACATTATTGATCTTATTCTGCGTCACACTGCTTTCGGTTGACGTGCTGGCAGAACCCGTGGACTTCAGTTTGCCCGACATAAATGGCGTGGAGCATAAATTATCAGACTATCGCGGCAAGTGGGTGGTGGTGAACTACTGGGCGACCTGGTGCCCGCCCTGCCTGTCAGAAATTCCAGAACTGGTGGATTTCCACGAAGAGCACAAAGACAAGGATGCCGTGGTGCTGGGCATCAATTTTGAAGATATCGGTGCCAGCGGTCTGAAACAGTTTTCCGAAGAATATTTTATGAATTACCCAGTGCTTCGAAGTAAACCAGGCCCTAAGTCGGCCTTGGGCCCGATTCCCGGCCTGCCCACCACTTACCTGATTTCGCCCAAAGGGGAAGTGGTAGCTCGACAGGTAGGACCCGTCACTGCGAAGCTGATCACCGACTTCATTGCCCAACAATCGTCAGAGTAGAGCACGCATGTTTAATGCCAGCGTGAAACAAATTGTCATCAAAAATGGCCTGCTCATTTTGGGCTTATGGATGTTGTGTGCGGGACAGGTACAAGCAGTGGGTGGCAGAGATCCTTACACCTATTTTTTCAACGAAACCTGGAATAATTTCTCCGAGGAACTAGAAAAAGCTCGCAGCGAAGGCAAGCAAGGAATTTTGTTATTTTTTGAAATGGATGAATGTCCCTTTTGCCATCGCATGAAAACTACGGTGCTGAATCAACCTGAAGTACAAAAGTATTATCGCAAACACTTTCTTAATTTCAGCGTGGACATCGAAGGTGACGTGGAAATGACCACCTTCAAAGGTGAGCAGATGTCACTAAAGGATTTCGCTTTTAAGGTGAATCGGGTACGTGCAACGCCGGTATTTGCCTTTTATGACTTGCAGGGACACCAGGTAGTGCGCTACACCGGTGCGACATCCAGCATCGCAGAGTTTATGTGGCTGGGTGAGTACATGGAAAAAGGCCTTTACAAAAAAATGCGCTTTACCAAATTCAAGCGGCAAAAAGCCAAAGCGGCACGGTAGTCGGGATGTGTTGCTTGCTGTGCTCTCAGGCTAAACGCTATTTTTGGTTATTGATTTTTGTCCCGCTTAGCGCGTGGGCAGATGCAGATGCCTGGCCAGAACCCCTGTCGCTGGATTTTGCGCTGAGCCAGGCTGCGGCTGGACATCCCCAACTTCAAATAGCTGCGGCAGAGCTTGAATCTGCCAGAGCAGAGCAGGCACAGATAGAAGCTGACACTGGCTTTGAGGCAACACTGTTTGCGCGATTGCGCTGGATAGACCCCCAACCCTCTAATATTGATCAATCCAACGATGACCACAAGCTTAGCCTTGCCGTAGAAAAACCACTGTATGATTTTGGCCGCACTTCCGCAAAAACTGCTGCAAGTCGTGCAGCGCTACAGGACAGAGAATTCATTTATCAAAATATGCGGGTGCGACAACGTATTGCGATTATGGCCGCCTTTTTTGATGTATTGTTGGCTGACCAAGCCTATGCCCGTGATACTGAAGAAATGTCCATGACTTATGTGCGTTCTGATCGGGCGCGAAACCGCAATGAGCTTGGTAAATTGTCAGATATTGTGCTCATGGAAAAGCGCAGTCAGTTTCAGGCATCCCGTTTACGGCAAGCCAAAAGTGCTGCTGCGCAGCGGACAACGCGCGCTCATTTGGCAAATCTGTTAAATCGACCCAACGATCTCCCATCTGAATTAGAACAACCTGTGTTGGATTTTAGCGAACGAAAGATCCCGGAGAGCATAGATGACTGGTTTGCGAAAATGGAACAGGGCAACACCTTGTTGTTTTCGCTAAAGGCTCAACAGGAAAAAGCAAAGGCACAACTGGATTTTGCAAATGCCGATAATAATCCGCAGCTAAAGGGGCGAATTGAAGTTTCGGAATATTCCCGTGATTTTGGGGGCAACGACGTGTGGCGAGCCGGTGTTAGCCTGAATGTGCCGCTGTTTACAGGCGGACGTAATGATGCATTACGCGCCAGGCAGCGCGCCGAACTTCATAAAATCAGTGCGACATTGGAGCAGCAACGACGTGAGTTACGACAACGTTTGCTGGAAACCTGGACGGAGTTACAAACTTTAGGAATTGCCAAACAACGTTTGGCCGCTGAGCGCGAATATCGTGACTTGTATCTGGATCGCAGCCGGGCACGCTACGAGTTGGAAGTCGCAACGGATTTTGGTGATTCCATGGTGCGCATGTCGGCATTACGTCTGCGGATTATGAAGATGACCTTTTCGACCGCCCTGGCTTGGGCGCGCGTGGATGCCATGTTGGGCCGTTCACAGATATTTCCCGCGAAAAGCGGAGCTGTCAGCAGCATGAATACAGGAGAGAAAAAATGAAATCGCTCGGCAGAATATTTGCCATGGCGCCAATATTGTTGGCGCTCAGTGGGTTTTCGATGCAGACCCTGGCGGGGGAAGTGGATGCCACTTTGCAGTGGGTACGCACCGTTCCGCTGAGTACTGCGGTGAGTGGTGTGATTGATACGGTGAATGCCAACAAGGGTGAGCGGGTGCACAGTGGGCAGGTGTTAATGAAACTCGTTGGCAAGACCTTTCAAGCCGATGTGCTGGCGCAAAAGGCCAATCTAAAGAAAGCTGAAAATAATAATGATGAGGCCGGTCGAGAGTTGGAACGTACTCAAGAACTTTATGATCGTACCCTGTTGTCTGATCACGACTTGCAGTTAGTTGAAATTCTACGCGATGCAGCCACTGCTGAATTGCAGACCGCACGCGCAAAGTTAAGCAAGGTAGAACGTGATAATTTTTACAGTGTGGTACGTGCGCCTTTTGATGCGTGGGTGCTGCAACGAAATGCACAACCCGGCCAAGTGGTGGTGGTTAAACTCCAGGCAACGCCGCTGTTTGTGCTAGCAGAAGCCGGTCGTATGTTGGCTCGTAGCGTGGTTGGTGGCACGGCTGCCAGCAAACTCAAGCTAGGGGCGAAAGTGCAAGTAACCGTTGCAGGAAAAAAATATAGCGGGAAGATCAGTTTTATTGCTTTGGAACCCATTAAGCCGGGTGCTGACAAGTATGCCGTTGAAGTGACATTCCCCAGCGGTAAGTCAGTGCTGCGCGTGGGACAGGCAGCGAAGGTAAAATTTTAACCATGATGTGTCTGCGTTGTTATGTCAGCGGCCGTGTGCAAGGTGTGTTTTATCGCGCCACGACTCGACACGAGGCAGAACGCCTGGGACTGACCGGTTATGCGCGCAACCTGCATGATGGCCGCGTAGAGGTGTTGGTCTGCGGTGCAAAATCTTCAGTGGAAGATTTGTGTGCATGGCTATCCAAGGGGCCTGCGCAGGCACAGGTCAGTAATGTGACGTGTGAAGCCAGCAGTGAAACCCCTCCCGGCGTTTTCAAGATTGTTTAACAAACCATCCTTTGGGAATATCGTGGCACACAGCAAATACAAGTACATCGAGGCTTTTGTCACCAAAGACGGTTCACTGATTCGTGAGCTGATGCATCCTGACACACACCACAACAGCAAACAAAGTCTTGCCGAAGCGGTTATTGCGGCGGGTAAAAAGACACAACTGCACCGGCATGCGAAATCGGAAGAGCTGTACCACATTACTGCCGGACAGGGTCGAATGACTCTGGGAGATGAAACATTGATGGTTACTGTGCAGGATACCGTGTGTATCCCACCGGGCGCGTTGCATTGTATCGAAAATACCGGTGCTGGAGATTTAGTAATCCTCTGCTGTTGCTCGCCCGCGTACTCACATGATGATACCGAACTGTTGGAATAACTGTTTATTGTTGACCGTTGGAGATTGAGCAAATGAAAAAATGTATTATTGTTGGCGCTGTTTTATTGTTGGGTTCATCGTTGACAAGTGCGGCCGATGACACACGTGAAATGGTCAAACTACCGGAGATGATGCAGGGGCACATGCTGGCCAGCATGCGTAACCATTTGGAAACGATCAATTTGATTTTGTTGCAAATGTCTAAAGGTGAGTTGGACAAGGCGGCAGATACGGCGGAGTCGCGCCTGGGTATGAGTTCGTTGGACAAGCATGATGCGAAGCATCTCGCCCAATTTATGCCGGAGGCTATGAAAAAGGCGGGCACTGAGATGCATCATGCAGCCAGTCGTTTTGCCCTGCGGGCACAGGAAGGTGAAGTGTTACCGGCCTACGCGGCACTGCAGAAAGTGACCGCAGCGTGTATTACCTGTCATGCGGGTTATCGTATTCGCTGAGCTTTTTTAGTTGCCGCGCCACACGTCCTGCAGTTGGTTCCTCTGTTTATGCTGTCGGTCTTCGTGGTTGTCGTCGTAATGCTTCTTCTTCTCGTGAGTGTTCTCGCGTTTGTTCCGGTGCCTGCGTTTCATTAGGTCATTCGGCACATATTGTTTCTTGGCTGGTCGCCAGGTACCGTTCAGCTTATTGGCGGATTGCCAGGCTCCGCGATTCCAGCGCAGATAACGCTTATTGTAAAAGTAGATGCCAGGTTGGTTGATGATCACGTAGGCGCCCACGCGTGAATCGTAACTCAATTCGTGATTTTGATAGTGGCGTCTGTGGCCGTGCCTTGGAGCCTCGCGCCGCTCCTCATGGCGCTCATGTTTCGCCTCGTGCCGTTCGTGCCGTGATTCTTCACGATGCTCCCTGGCATGATGTTGTCGTGCGTGACGTTCTCGGAGTTTGCCCGGTACGTCACGATTCCCGGCTGGCCGCCAGACGCCCTGCAAGCGATTGGTTGATTGCCAACGGTTGTCGTAATAGCGGATGTAGTGGTTGTCGTAAAAATACAAGCCGGGGCTGCCAATCACCACATAAGCACCGAAGCCCGAATCGTACTGCAGCTCGCGGTCGTAGTAGTGCTGCCGAAAACCATTGGCGGGCGCGAAAGGAGGTGGCTCATAACGCGAGATCACCGTGGTGGTGTGACTGTGCGTTTCCGTGGGGATAACCAGCACGCCGCGCATTTGGGCATTTTGGAAACAGCTACTTAAGGTGCTGAGCGAAAGGACGCTTAACAGGATGAATACCGGGTTGCGTTTCATGTCGTGCTCCTGATATTTTTCTCGCTGCGGTCTAGTGCAAAAAATAGGCGAGGGTTTTCGTTGGTTTTTACAGGCTTCAGCCTAAAGGTAGTAGCCTGAAACTTAACGTGACCTGAACCAACGTTTGTTGAGCGCGTCGAAGACTTTGTTGGGATACCATACCTTGCCCAGGCTGCCGTTGTAACGGGCGAGGGCGCGTTGAAAGTCACCTTTCTCACGTTCGATGTAGTGTTTGAGGATGGTGCAGCCGAAGCGTAGATTGGTGCGAGTGTCGAACAAATTGTCGCCTGCCTGGGGAATTTCTTTCAGCCAGAAGGGCATGATTTGCATCAAACCCTGGGCACCCACACTGGAAATTGCCCAGCGATTGAAGTTGCTTTCCACGTTGATTACCGCCAGCACCATCTCTGGGTGCAGGCCGGCCTTACGTGCCTCGTAGTGGATGTTTTTCAGCAGCTTCAGGCGTTTGTCGTCATCGGGCATCCGCGATTTGAGGCGGGTGGACATGTCCATCAACCACACCTCGGCATCAAAGCGATCCTTGAAGCTATCGGACTCGCCGATGGTCTTTTCCAGCACTATGCGTAGCTCGTCGTCTGGACGTTCCTGCGTGGCCGCCTGCACCATACCCGTGACCAGTAGCATTACCAGGCAAAGCGTAGGGCGCAATAACGTGGCGTATCGTGTTGTGAGCCGAATGTGAAGTGAAATAGCCATGCTGTTTATGTCGTCTACGCCGTCTTTTCCTTAAGGAAATCAATCACACCGGCCAGCGGAATGTCCTGCTTGTCGGCATCGCTGCGACCTTTGTATTCCAGCGTGCCGGCATCCAGTCCTCGCTCGCCCAGCACCAGCCGATGGGGAATGCCGATGAGCTCCATATCCGCGAACATCACCCCGGGGCGTTCCTTGCGGTCATCCAGCAACACCTCAAAACCGGCGGCCTGTAATTCATCGTACAGGCCATCCACGGCCTCGCGCAGGCGCTGGGATTTGTGCATGTTCATGGGCACGATGGCGACGTTAAACGGTGCGATGGCAGCAGGCCAGATGATACCGCTGACGTCGTGATTCTGTTCGATAGCCGAGGCCACCACGCGCGATACGCCGATGCCGTAGCAGCCCATGGTCATCACCGTCGCCTTGCCATTTTCATCCAGCACCGTGGCGTTCATTGCCTCGGCGTATTTCTGGCCCAGCTGGAAGATGTGACCCACTTCGATACCGCGTTTAATTTCCAAAGTGCCCTGGCCGTCGGGGCTGGGGTCGCCTTCGACCACGTTGCGCAGGTCGGCAAGCTGGATGTTGGACGTGCCAGGCTCCGGCAGGTCGCGCCCCCAGTTGACGTCAGTGAGGTGTTTGCCGTTTTCATTGGCGCCGCAGACATAGTCGGTCAAATGAGCGGCGGCGCGGTCTACGATCACTGGCACCGACAGCCCTACCGGGCCGATGGAACCCGCATCGCAACCCGCTGCGGCTTTGATGGCATCATCTTCGGCAAAGCAAAATGGCGCGACCACGCCGGGCAGCTTTTCCGCCTTGATGGTGTTGAGTTCGTGATCACCGCGTAGCACCAGTGCCACCACACCTTCCATTTCACCCTCGGCGTTGGCGCCGTTGACCAGCAGGGTCTTCACGGTCTGCGCTGCGTCCACGTTGAGGAAGGCGCTGACTTCTTCGATGCTGTGTTGTCCGGGGGTGTCCACCGTGGCCATCGCAGCGCCGGGCTTGGGACGTGTGCCCGTTGGAGCCACCGCTTCGGCCAACTCTACATTGGCGGCGTAATCGCTGGCGTTGGAAAAGGCGATGGCGTCTTCGCCGGACTCGGCCAGCACGTGAAATTCATGCGAGGCGTTGCCGCCGATGGAACCTGTGTCCGCCTGTACCGGGCGGAAGTCCAGGCCCAGGCGGGTGAAGATATTCGTGTAGGCGGCGAACATGCGCTCGTAGGTGTCCTGTAGGGAGTCTTCCGTGGCATGGAAGGAATAGGCGTCCTTCATCAGGAATTCCCGCGCGCGCATTACCCCGAAACGCGGCCGGGTTTCGTCGCGGAACTTGGTTTGAATCTGGTAAAAGGTGGCGGGGAGTTGTTTGTACGAGCGCAACTCGCGGCGGCACAGGTCGGTGATCACCTCTTCGTGCGTAGGGCCAAAACAGAATTCACGATTATGGCGATCACGCAGGCGCAGCAGCTCGCCGCCGTACTGTTCCCAGCGCCCCGACTCCTGCCATAGTTCGGCGGGCTGCACGGCAGGCATCAGCAGCTCCTGCGCCCCGACACGATCCATTTCCTCGCGCACAATGGTCTCCACCTTGCGCAATACCCGCAAACCCAAGGGCAGCCAGGTGTACAGCCCTGATGCGAGTTTGCGGATCATCCCCGCGCGCAGCATCAGCTGATGGCTGATGATCTCCGCATCGGCGGGGGTCTCTTTTTCGGTGGCAAGTAAAAACTGGGATGTGCGCATGGAATGTCTCTGTGTTTTTTGGGCAACAGTGTGGGTCAACAATGTGAAGACGAATTGTAAACGCCGAGCCGGTAAAAGGGGAGCCTGAAACTCAAGAAGTTCCCAGGTTCAGTCGCTTTTGTTAGCGGTATGCATGGAACGTTTGAGTTGGTTTTGCCTTGAATGGTTCAGGGTGTGATGACTGTTTGCTGTAACATGCTTTGCCATTGTGCGTTGTATTTATGAAGCTAAGGATTCTCGCGATGAAGGTTTTGTCTGTGATGAAAATGAGTACATTTGTTCTCAGCACCCTGGTCGTGGGTTTTTCAATTCAGGCCAGGGCTGAATTGACTTCGCCTGATTTCTGTCACGAGCAATGCCCGGTAAGCAGTGAAGTGTTTGGTGAAAAGCTGGTTGAAGATGAAACCATCGCCATTTCGTTATACATTGATAACGATATTCTTACCGGCGGACTCAGTGACAGAGATTACACGGGCGGTTTTGCCTTTAGTTTTTCCGGCTCAAATGCGGCGCGGCATCCGTTTTCGATTGATAAGGGTATTGATTTCATCAACGAAGCTTTGGGCATTGACACTCTAACCGAGAATAGTGATTACACACTGAGCAGTTGTGAAGTCGGCTTAACGGCTTTTACACCAACGGATAAAATTACCCGGCAACCCATCCAGGATGACAGGCCGTATGCCTCTTTGCTGTATATTTCCAATACCCAGCAACACATTCTAAAAGCGAGCCGCATTTCCTGGATATCGACATTAACCTTCGGGGCGCTGGGGCTGGATGTTTCCCGGGATCTTCAAAACAGTATTCACCAGCTCATTGGTTCCGATAATGCCGATGGCTGGGATAACCAGATTTCCAACGGTGGTGAGCCTACGTTCAGGTATTCACTGACGCGACAACGCTATCATCGAACCAATATCAGAAACTTTCACCTTACTTCATCAGCCAAGATCAGCGTGGGTTATATTACGGAGGCAAGTATCGGCAGCAGCTTTCGTTGGGGGCGACTGCGTACGCCCTGGTGGAGTTTTAATGCTGACCCTGGCCGCTACTCTGAGAAGGGCAATGTTGAACTGCCGACCTCATCCTATGTCGATGAGCTGTATTTTTTGGCTGGTGCCAACGTCAAGTTGCGTGCTTACAATGCTTTTTTGCAAGGCCAGTTTCGCGACAGCAACGTGACCTATTCCAGTAGTGAGATCGAACATGTCGTTTACGAAGGCTGGATCGGCGTTGCCTGTGCATTTAAATCCGGTTTTCGCCTGAGTTACATTATGCGCAGACAGTCCAGTGAGATTAAGGTTGGGCAGGGCAATCGGGCGTTCAGCTATGGTGGGCTTATTCTTAGTTATAAATATTAACACTGATGTCCCGTTAACTTTATATCCGTCATTCCGGCCTCGGTTTTGGCTTCCTGCGTCACTCTACCTCCTCCATCCATGGAGTCGTTCGCCGGAATGCCCAAAGCGCTACGCGGGGCAGGCTCTACCCAAAGCGCTACGCGGGGCAGGCTCTACCCAAAACACTTCGCGGGGCAGGCTCTGACGGAAGAGGTTACTGGCTATTCATGTCTCAAACTTTCAAATCATGCTGCATCTCATGAAAAACAAACAATTACGCCCGCGCAGGCGAAGGTTAACGGGACGGCAGTGAAGTATTAATGTTGGCATTCTCCTTTTATTTTCAGCAATCTTAACCAATAACGTATTGCACTTTTTTAAAATCATCCCCACATCCTGTACATGTTGGGTCTGCTAGTACCGTAGGATATGACTCATTGTAGTGTAGATTTTATTTTCATCGGTAGTCGTCAGCGGCAGATGTGCGGGAGGTTAAGGTTTAGCTTATGGAATTCAAAGATTATTATGAGCTTATGGGCGTAGCGCGTGATGCCACCCAGGATGAAATCAAGCGGGCATACCGCAAGCTGGCGCGCAAGTATCACCCGGACGTGAGCAAAGAGTCGGAGGCGGAAGAAAAATTCAAGGCCGTGGGCGAGGCTTACGAGGTGCTCAAGGATCCGGAGAAGCGTGCGGCCTACGATCAGCTGGGTAGCCAGTGGCAGGCGGGGCAGGATTTTAATCCACCGCCCGATTGGGATGCCGGGTTTGAATTCAGCGGCGGCGGCTTTACCGGTGCCGACGCGGAAAATTTCAGTGATTTTTTTGAATCGCTATTTGGGGGTGCGCAGGGCGCCCATGCCGGCCAGTATCGTGCTCCCCGCGGTCGCGGCAAAATGCGCGGCGAAGACCGCCACGCGAAGATTCTTATCGATCTCGAAGATGCCATCGAGGGTCGCAGTCGGCAGGTGAGCCTGCGCATTCCTGAGCTCACGAAGGAAGGTCACGTCACTACTCGCGAACGCACCCTCAATGTGCGCATTCCCAAGGGCATCCATCCCGGCCAGCATATTCGTCTTTCCGGACAGGGCGAGCCGGGCGGCGGCGGTGGAACGGCGGGTGATCTCTATTTGGAGGTCGAATTCCGGCCGCACCGTTGGTATCGTGTGGAGGGCGGTGACCTGTACCTGGATCTGCCCGTCGCCCCCTGGGAGGCGGCGCTGGGCGCCAGCGTCAAGGTGCCCACCGCGCAGGGTACGGTGGATCTGAAGATTCCGGCGGGATCAAACACGGGCAAAAAGATGCGCCTCAAGGGGCGAGGCCTGCCCGGCAAGCATCCCGGTGATCTGTACGTGGTGTTGCAGGTAGCGTTGCCGCCAGCGGATACTGATGCCGCCAAGCAGGTCTATGCAGAGATGCAGGAAACACTGGCCTTTAATCCACGCCCACATCTGGGAGTATGAGCATGACGGATTCGTTGACGATTATAAGCGGCACGGTGCTGGAAGACGAAAGCGCCACCCTCAGTGTGGCCGAGCTGTGCCGTGCCTGTGGGGTGCATGCCGAGCTCATCGCCGAATATGTCGAATACGGCATCCTCGAACCTCAGGGGCAGGAGGTGATGGCGTGGCAGTTTTCGGCGATTAGCCTGCGGCGTGCGCAACGCGCCCTGCGTCTACAGGAGGATCTCAATATTAATGCCGCGGGGATCGCCCTGGTGCTCGAATTGCTCGATGAGGTAAATGAACTACGTGCCCGGCTGGCCGTGTTGCAAGACCGCTGAAGGTAGCGTCGGCCGCGATATTTCGGGCATAAAAAAAGGAGCCTTCAGAAGGCTCCTTTTTTTGTGTTGTCGTCGACCTACTGAACCACAGAGGCGTTGGACACAAACAGAATTTCGGGAAAGGTACGGTGCAGGCTGGAGCTTTTGAAGTTGCGCATTACCGCTGCGTCGGCCCATTGTACTTTCTGCTCGGGTTTAACGCGCATCATGGTGGCGGCGATCCAGACGGGGTCACCGTTGCCGGTATCGACGTGCATGTAGGTGTAACCGGCGGCGTGCATCATTTCTTTGACGGTACCTTGCTTAGGCAGACCCTTGGCGGCGTTAACTGCGGCCTGCTGTTGGGGATTTAGTGGATGGCCGGCCGGAGTCTGTTGGCTGGCGGGTGCGGGGGTGGCTTGCTGCGCAGTGGCCTGTTTATCGGTTGAGTCTGAACAGCCAACGAGGCCGAGCAGTGCGGCGGCGAACGCCAGAATGGAAAGTTGTCTCATTGTCTGTCCTCTTTGAATTCGGCACCGAGTCTAGCACAGACGGTTGTTTTGCGGATAGCTTGGGTGGCTCAGGCTTGTGCGCGGGTTCTCGGTTTTTGCCGGAGGATCGGTGAGTGCGGTTTAACCGACTTCAGCCGAGAGACATTCCATCCAGTCGTTGGCCAGCATCTTCTGCATGAATTCGGTGGCTTTTAATGGCCGGGCAATAAAATAACCTTGTGCGATGTCGCAGTGCAGGAATTCGAGATAGCCCCAGATCTCCTGACTGGTCACCCCTTCCGCCACCGTCCGTAAACCCAGATTGTGCGCGAGGTCGATGGTGGCGCGCACGATCACTGCATCGTTTTCATCCTCAATCATTTCCATCACAAAAGATTTGTCGATCTTGATTTCGTCCACGGGCAGCTGCTTGAGATAACTCAGGGAGGAATAGCCGGTGCCAAAGTCGTCGATGGACAGAGTGATGCCCATCATGTGCAATGATTCGAGGGTCTCCCGGGCGCGAATGGGATCCGTCATGATATCGCTTTCGGTGATTTCCATGGTTAAACACGAGGCGGGAATCGCGTCATCTTTTAATAGGCTGCGCACCTGATTGAGCATGGCCACATCGTGCAGGCTTTGCACGGACAGATTCACCGACATATTAAAGTTGGGCCAGGTCTTTCGCCATTCCATACATTGCCGCACCGCCGTATCCAGCACCCAGGTGGTAATGGGCTTGATCAGGCCGGTTTGCTCGGCTAGGGGGATAAATTCATCGGGTTGAATGTAACCCCGTTGCGGATGATTCCAACGGAGCAGAGCCTCGGCGCCCAGCAGCGCTTTTGTGGAAACATCCACTTTGGGTTGGTAGGCAAGTTCCAGTGACTGGTTTTCGATGGCGGTGCGTAGATCGGTCATTAGCGCCAAACGGCCAACGCTGTGTGTGTCCTGACTCGGGTCGTAAACGCTGAAGCCAAGGTTAGTACGCTTTGCCAGATACATGGCGATGTCAGCGCGCTGCACCAGAATATTCACATCATCACCATGCAACGGGCTTTCCGTTAAGCCCATGCTGATGCCCAGGCTTAAGCTGTTGCCCTCAACTACGAAGGGAATTTCAAACGCTTCAACGGCTTTTTGGGCGATGGCCTTGGCCTGTTTCAGCGTGGTTTCAGGCAACAGAATGCCAAACTCATCACCACCGAGGCGTGCCACGCTATCAGTTCTGCGGAAGGTGCGAAACAGGCGAATGGAAGCCTGTTGTAAAACGATGTCCCCAACGTGATGGCCCAGCGTATCGTTAATCTCTTTAAAGTGATCAAGATCAGTCATGATTAGCACCAGCGGTTTTTGGCTGCGGGCACTGCGCAAGATTTCCTGTTGCAGACGATTGTTCAGCAATTTGCGGTTAGGTAGGTCGGTGAGTGGGTCATGCAGGGCCTGGTGTTCCAGGGCGGCCGTTTCCGATTCCACCGCTTTTGCCAGGCAATTAAAACTGTGTTCGAGAATATCAATTTCATCTCCACTGGTTTCTTCCATCGGTTCGTCTTGTTTGATATTGCGTGAAAAGCGAACGACATAGCTGGTAAATTTTTGCAGGCGGCGGGTGACGAAGTACATGAGAAATACGAAAGAGCCGATAAATGATAGTGCGGTCAGTGCGCGTACGGTGCGCTCTTCGCTGATCACTTCTTTGGTGAGCAGTTTTATTTCATCGGTAGAAACAAACGAAACCAGCTCAATAATAATATCGGTAGCACCGTAATCGAAAAATCCCTGGCCGATGGTTAAATAATTACTTTTCAGATCGCTCAAACGTTCGCCGGGGGAAATCAGTGATGAATTACTGCTAATGAGAATGACATCCTCTTGTTCTGCCAGCAGAGCGATCACGTTCGTATCTGAGAGGGAAGAACCCTGTGAGGCATTAAGAAATTGTTCATCCAATGGGGAGGCTAGCATTAGCGTGGCACCATTTTCTCCCTGTTGGTTTTTAATGCCTGCGGAAGCAATTAAATAGGGTGCACCGTCAATGGTGGTTAAGAAACCCTGGCCGTGACTCAGGCGCAAGAGCATTGGGCTTGGGCGCATCAATCTGGCAGGTAACTTTTCTTTGCTGGCTTGATAAACTTCTCGCAGCTGATCGTTTTTATCCAGCAGTAGCAGGTAGCGGGGCTGTACAAAGTTACGCAGCACAGAGAGTCGCGGTACCCAAGGCGGTGGGCGGTAATATTTTTTTATTTCCGAGGCTTTGTTCCAGTCGGTGTTGGCGATGTAATCACGGGCATTGACGGTGGTCACAAATAGTTTGACGGCGGTATGATGGCCTTTGACATAACGGTCAAACATAATGCGCTGCTTTTCCGCCTGCCGGCTTAGGCGGTCGGTGAGTTTTTCACGAAAGACGTTATTCAAATTGCTGCTTTGAATAGCATCAGAAACGGCCCACACGATGCTGCCCACCACGGCGGTGAGCACCAACATTTTTAGTGTGAGCGAATATTTTTTCAGTAACACCGGGTGATACCTGACTTAGTGATCGTGATGATTCATTGCCTGCTGATTTTTTCTGGCTCGCCAACAAGTTCATCGCCCTGAAATTTCCAACCGGCCTCACGCAGGTGAGAAACAGGGATGAAGTTGATTTCTTCGTGATGTTTTTCGATGTACGCGCGCAGATACTGAATCAGTTTTATGGCTTCATCGTTGATTTTACTTTTTTCCGTCCAGGCGGTGAGGCTGTAGCTGCGATACAGAGGATATTTTCCAGTGACCACAAAATCGATGTCGGTGGGCGAATGTCCGTCGATATTCAGCATTTTCACGCCACCGCGTTTTTGATGATAGTCCACCATCATCGGCGTTTCCCAGCCAATGCTACTGGCGCTGCGTGAGACCTGAGACATCATGTCGGGGATAACGCCCACTTCGAACAGTCGCGGGCTGAAGTCATCTTCCGTTTTTAATAATGAACGCCAATGTCCCGGGCGCGTTTTACAATGCAGCCGACCCACGGGTTTGATGAGCTGATCATTGCCCGGCGATATCTCTGACCAACGTGATATTTCACCATTGAAAATTTGTTTGGCCTGTTTTGAGGTAACGTTTTGCAGTGGGTTGCGCGGATTCACGATCAAGGCGATGGGCGAAATGCCCAGGGAATAGAATTTCAGATTAGGTAGACGGTCACTTTTTCCCGGCGGGCAACAATAAGCTCCCACATCCACTTTCTTTTTTAACAATCGTCCGGAGGTGATGCCGCAGGTACCCGGTTCAACCACAATTTTAAGGTTGTGCGCCTTGGCGTACTTGGGGATCAGATCATGGAACAGGGGATAACTTTGCTGACCCAGAGCGACCACCAAATCAGCATCCTGGTGTTTGGCCAGGTGTTTAATGGGTCTGGATTCCCAGCCATCCGGCACCTCCACTAACACGGTGGGATCACTAAACGTGGCCACGTGAGAATGCATGGCCGCAGGGTCATGCTCGGCGGCCAGCGTAGCGCCACTCCAGAGCAGCAATGGTAGTAACAACATCGAGTGGGCGTACTTTTGAACGGTTAGGCAACGTATGCGCATCATTCTGTTCTCCACAAAGAATTAATTTCTACATAAAATAATCAAAGACTTACGGGGATCCCCGGCAATTTTTGGTAAGCCCCGGGATAAACCGTCTGTATCTTTGTTATTTCGGCTCGTGTGGACAATTTCTGAAATAAAACAAATGGCTAGCCTGGCATTGCGCAACGAGTCTTCTCGGGAGGTGTAGCTTGTGTGGTAACCGTGAAGCCTCTACTATTTGCCGCTTTAGTCTCCATTCAACTTGGCTGGAGGGCTCGTGACGTGAGTAATTCAAAACAGAAAATGGCTATAAAAAAAGTTATCCAACGATTTGCGTGTGAATCTGCATGCAGTGGACGGTTTGATGCCTGAGTTGCCCAATGATCTGGCGGCCATGGTGCGGGCGGCGTTGCTGGAGGATATCGGCAGCGGTGACATTAGTGCCGCGTTGATTCCGGCCGATGCGCAATCCGAGGCGAACGTCATTAGCCGCGAGGATGCGGTGCTTTGTGGTACGGCCTGGTTTGATGAAGTCTTCGGCCAACTGGACAAGGGCATAAGCATAAATTGGCAGGTGAGTGATGGGGACACCCTGCGGCCCGATCAGGTTCTTTGCACACTGAGTGGCAACGCGCGTGCTTTGCTCACGGGTGAACGTAGCGCACTGAATTTTCTACAGACGCTTTCCGCCACCGCCACACAGACACATGCGTTTGTGGATGCCATTCGTGACACTGGCACAGTGATTCTCGATACCCGTAAAACTCTGCCGGGTCTGCGCACAGCGCAGAAATATGCGGTGGTCTGCGGTGGCGGGAGCAATCATCGTATGGGGCTATTTGATGCCTTTCTCATCAAGGAAAACCACATTTTCGCTGCCGGTTCCATTGCCGCTGCCGTGGCGGCCGCTCGAGCGCTACAGGCCGCGTTGAAGGTCGAAGTGGAAGTGGAAACTTTGGATGAAGTGCAACAGGCACTCAGCGCCGGTGCCGATACGCTGCTGCTGGATAACATGGGCTTGGCGACCCTGCGGGAGGCGGTGGCGCTCAACCGGGAACAACACAATGGTTGTGCAAAACTGGAGGCCTCCGGCGGCGTTTCGCTCGACAGCGTGCGTGACATTGCGCAAACCGGTGTGGATTTTATTTCCGTGGGCAGTCTTACCAAAGACGTGCGCGCGGTGGATTTATCCATGCGCTTTGACAGTGACGAGTGACGAGTACCTAGAAAAAACAACGGCTGTTTTCCCTCGTTCCTCGCCCCTAGTCACTCGTCCCTTTTTTACGCTAGTTGATCTTCAGCCACGTGATATTGTGGGTCTTCGATCACATTCACTTCGACTAAATCACCGGCTTTGGTGAGCAACGCCTGGCACTCTGGGCTGATGTGCCGCAGGTGCAGACGTTTGTTGGCTTTTAAATAGCGCTCGGCCAACGCATCGATGGCCTCGATGGCGGAGTGGTCGTAAACGCGGGAATGTTTAAATTCCACTACTACGTCGTCTGGGTCGTTACGCACGTCGAACAGTTCAGCGAAGTTTTTCACCGAGGCAAAAAACAGGGGGCCATGCAATTCGTAAACCTTGCCGCCCATGTTGTTGGTAAAGCTGGTGACCTGCAGGTGCTTTGCATGCTCCCAGGCAAACACCAATGCAGAGACGATAACGCCCACCACCACGGCAATGGCCAGATCCGTGGCCACGGTGACACCCGACACCAGGATCAAAATAAAGGCGTCAGCAGGTGGCACCTTTTTGAGAATGCGGAAGCTTGACCATTCAAAGGTGCCGATCACCACGATGAACATCACGCCGACTAATGCCGCAATGGGAATCTGCTCAATGAGGTCGGAGGCGAACAGGATGAACGCTAGCAAGGCCAGCGCGGCAGTGATGCCCGACAAACGCCCGCGACCGCCGGAATTCACGTTGATTATGCTTTGGCCGATCATCGCGCAGCCACCCATGCCGCCAAAAAAGCCGGTGACGATGTTGGCGCTGCCCTGGGCGATACATTCGCGATTACCGCGGCCACGTGTCTGGGTGAGCTCGTCGATCAGGGTAAGCGTCAGCAAAGATTCAATCAGACCGATGGCGGCGAGGATGAAGGCGTAGGGCAGGATGATCCACAGGGTTTCCAGGGAAAACGGCACCATGGGAAGGTGGAAATCCGGCAGACCACCGGCGATGGAGGCCACGTCGCCCACAGTCTTGGTATCCAGCCCCACGCCGATTACCAACAGGCTGACGACGGCGATAGCCGCCAGCGAGGAAGGCACGGCGGTGGTGAGCTTGGGCAGAAACTGGATGATGGCCATGGTCAACGCAATGAGTCCCAGCATTACCCACAAGGTCGAACCGCTCATCCATTCCGTACCGCCACCGACACTGGGCACGTGGAAACTTTTGAGCTGCGCGAGAAAGATCACGATGGCTAATCCGTTGACAAAACCCAGCATGACCGGATGCGGCACAATACGGATAAATTTGCCTAAATGCAGTACGCCGAAAGCGATCTGGATGATGCCCATCAGCACCACGGTGGCAAATAGGTATTCCACACCGTGATCGGCCACCAGCGCCACCATCACTACCGCCAGTGCGCCAGTTGCGCCGGAAATCATCCCCGGACGTCCGCCAATGGCCGCAGTAATCAGCCCCACCATAAAGGCGGCATACAACCCCACCAGTGGCTCTACGCCAGCGACGAAGGCAAAGGCCACGGCCTCGGGCACCAAGGCCAGGGCGACGGTGAGGCCGGATAAAACATCGTTTTTGATATTGCGCTGCGGTGCGGCGTGGGGCTCAAACATGGGGACCTCGGGTGCTGGGACTGAGACGGCGGGTGTAACGCCGCAGAAAGGCGGCGAATTCTACCGTAGATTCGCTGTGTCTTGAAGGGCAGGCTGTGAACATGATGATGAGTTATCGGCCGACAGGCGCGGCTTGTTTACCCATGGGGTCGCCAAATAGCCCCTTAAATGCTTTCCACACTGAAACCAAGCCTAAAGCACGACATTGGCAGTCCGTTAACCTCTGTAGCCGGTGGCAACCGGATGCCGACTATTCGTTGATGGATTGAATTTTTGAACAAACAATCGCCTCCCACAATTGATACATCATTGCCTGCTCGCAATGCCGTTCGTTTGAGTCCCTGGGCCATGCCGCTGTGGGTACAATTGGTGAGCACATTGCTGGTGCTCACCAGCGTGGTGGCTTATGTGGCTGGTGGGATGATTCGCGATACAGAATCTGCTCATTTGTTTGAGCGAGCCCAAAGGCAGGTGGAACAGCAGCTGGCGCTGGTGCGCGATCGTGCGGCTGAAGAATTGGCGAAACCCGCATCGGCGGAGCAGCCATTAAATGCACTGCTGGAAAAACTCACCACCTTAATGCCCGATATTGACCGCGTGGAAATTCTTGATCCACAGGCCAAGCAACTGGCGGCGTGGTATCGCCCCGGTGCGGACACCGATAATCTGGTGATGCTGAATGCAAAAATCCGCAACGGCCCGCAATTAATGGGTGAGCTAAATGCGGGATGGGATGCTGGGCAGACCAAACTAATGGTGGAAAAAGACGTGGCTGATGTGCGCGCAAATATTTTTCTGACCATGTTATTTACCGCTGCAGTGTTGGGTTTGTGGATTCGCCTGCTAATCAGCCAGCCGTTAAAACATATTCAGCAACATCTGACTCAACGCGGCAATGGCAAAGCGTTTACTGTTCCCTGGTGGGTAGCTACTGAATTTCAGCAGTTGGGAAACGTGATGACGCATCTTGACGATGTGACATCCTCCAACGATGCGTTGGAACAGGAAATGGAACGTCGTAAAGATGCTGAAGTTGAATTGGTCAAGGTACGTGATCAGGCCATGGAGGCCAATCATGCCAAAAGCGTATTCTTGGCTAACATGAGCCACGAACTGCGTACGCCGTTGAATGCCATTATCGGCTACAGCGAGATTTTGGAAGAAGAGGTGCGCAGTAATGAGCATCCGGACTATGTGGCCGACCTGGAAAAGATTCAGTTTGCTGGACGACACCTGCTGGAACTGATTAATGAAGTACTGGATCTGTCGAAGATTGAAGCCGGTAAAATGGGGCTTCATTTAGAGGCCTTTGATTTGTCTCACCTGGTTGATGCCGTGGTGAAAATGGTGCAGCCGATGATGTTAAAAAACAGCAACATGATTCATGTTGAAGGTGTGAATACGATCCCAGTGATGCGGGCGGATGTCACCAAAGTACGACAAATTTTGTACAACCTGTTGAGTAATGCTATTAAGTTTACTGACCACGGGCAGATTGTGATTGCCGCAAATCAGAAAGCGAAAAATGATATTGATGGCATGGAAATCAACGTTATTGATTCAGGTATTGGCATGGATATGGATGATATTGACCATCTGTTTATTCCATTCCAGCAAGCCGATGTGTCAACCACGCGAAAATATGGTGGTACGGGATTGGGTTTGGCTTTGTGCCGCCGACTGTGTGACATGATGCAGGGACATATTCGCGTTGCCAGTGCCGTAGGGAAAGGGTCGACTTTTAGTGTGTGGTTACCACTGGAAGTGCTGGACACAAAGACCCTGCCAAGAGAAGTGGCCACGCTGAGTAAAAAAAATATCGATCCAGTAAATCTTCGTATTCCTGATGGTGTGATGCAGCAATTGCACGGTAATGAACGACGCACAAAGGTTGCTACCGTATTAACCATCGACGATGACCCCAATGTGCTGGATTTAATGGCGCGCGTATATCAGCGTGAAGGTTTTCGCCCCGTTTCGGCAGCAAGTGGAAAAATGGGAATTGATCTGGCGCGAAAACTCCGACCGGATTTGATCACCCTGGATATTATGATGCCGGAGATGGATGGTTGGGCGGTTCTCAAAACATTGAAAGATGATCCAGAATTAAAAGATATTCCCGTGATCATGGTGAGCATTGTGGAGAATAAACCGATGGCACTGGACGTGGGTGCGCTGGACTCACTGACCAAACCCATCGCCTGGAATCGGTTAATCGACTTAACCCGCAATGTGGTGCGAAAGAAACGCTGACAATAGCCTTCGATCAATATTGCTGGAATGTTTGTGCTGTGGCGCGCTGCCAGAAATAACGGTAGTGTAGAAAGATGTTAAGAAAGAATGTCGCCCTGGCATTCAGCAAAATAATATGCACTCATCTTTCCCATTCTGGGTTTCACCGGCATGCGGAAATAAGTGGATGATTTAAACACTGCGTGAATAAAGAGCTAAAACATTTCCTCGTTGCCCTGCGTCGCAGTGCGCGTGACCTGTCCCCCATCGTATTGGTGGTGGTCTTCTTCCAAATGGTTGTCTTGCAGCAGACCATCCCCAATGTCGTGGATTTGATGATGGGCATGTTGTTGGTGGTATTCGGTTTAACCTTATTTATTCGTGGTTTGGAAATGGGACTGTTTCCCATCGGCGAATCCCTGGCCTATGATTTTGCGCGAAAAGGCAGTGTTGCCTGGTTGCTGGTTTTTGCCTTTTTGCTGGGCGGCGGCACCACTGTCGCTGAACCTGCACTGATTGCGGTGGCGGCAGAAGCGGCGAAGGTCGCTGCCGAAGGTGGCATGATTGTGAACAGCCCAGAGGCGCGCATCAGTTATGCCCTGGGTTTGCGCTACACTGTGGCAGTGTCCGTGGGCTTGGCCATTATGGTTGGGGTGCTGCGCATTCTGCGTGGTTGGCCCATTACCTATCTTATTGTCGGGGGTTATCTCGGCATTGTGATCATCACTCTATTTGCGCCCAAGGAAATCATCGGTATCGCTTATGATTCCGGCGGAGTCACGACCTCTACGATTACCGTTCCGTTGGTGACAGCCTTGGGTGTGGGTTTGGCGTCCAGTATTAAGGGGCGAAATCCGATGATCGATGGTTTTGGTTTGATCGCCTTTGCCTCACTGACGCCCATCATGTTTGTGATGGTTTACGGGATGCTGATCAGATGAGTTTATTGACCTTGGTCGGTGATTCTTTTGTCGACACCGTAGGTGATGTATTGCCCATTGTGGCTATCGTTTTTGGTATGCAGTATCTGGTGCTGCGTCGGCCGGTGCCGAAGATCAAGCGTGTACTGTTGGGTTTTGTTTATGTCACCGTCGGTCTTTCACTATTTCTGGTTGGATTAAAAGAAGCACTGTTCCCACTGGGGGAACTGATGGCCACGCAATTAACCGACCCGCAATTTCTTCACGGTATTTCACATCAATTGGATGCCACATTGCATTGGCAGGATTATCGTTGGGTGTACCTGTTTGCATTTGCTATCGGCTTTTCTACTACGATTGCCGAACCGGCATTGTTGGCTGTAGCGATTAAAGCCAGCGATGTGTCTGGTGGCACAGTGAGCGTGGGTGGTTTGCGTATTTCAGTGGCCTTGGGCGTAGCCATCGGTATTACTTTGGGTGTGTTTCGCATTATTACCGGCACACCGTTGCACTATTTCATTATTGCCGGTTACCTGTTGGTTATGGTGCAAACCATTTTTGCACCGAAGATGATTATAGCCCTGGCTTATGATTCCGGTGGTGTGACCACGTCTACGGTGACGGTACCTATTGTGACAGCCTTGGGTTTGGGCTTAGCTAGTACAGTACCGGGGCGCAGTGCAGTACTGGATGGTTTTGGGTTGATTGCGTTTGCCAGTTTGTTCCCCATTATTTCTGTCATGGCCTATGCTCAAATCAGCCAGTGGCGCGCAAAAAATCGGCAACAGACATCGTAGTATTTTTGACAATATTGGTAGCGGATAAAGGAGATCACGATGCACTTTAAATTGATTATCGCACTGGTGGAGGAAAGCAAAACCGATTCGGTGCTGGAGGCAGCAAGGCAGGCAGGAGCCACCGGTTCCACGGTGATAAATCATGCGCGCGGCGAAGGCATAGAAACGAGTAAAACCTTTTTTGGCATGACTTTGGAGACGCAACGCGACATGCTGATGTTTTTGGTAGAAGAACATCTTTGTCGCAGTATTCTGGAAAAAATTGCCGATGTTGCCGCGTTTGATCTGACCACGGGATCCGGCATTGCTTTTCAAATCGATGTGGAAGATGCGGTGGGTGTTGCTCATCAGGTGGAGAAACTGAGTCAGGTTGTGGAGGATGAGTTATGATGCGCTCTATTGGTTTCATTACTGAAATGCTGTAAGGATCACGGGAGGATGACGCAGGCTATTGTTTGATTTTTATTGGTTTCCGTCAGACGTGTGTCTTGCAGCATAAACTAGCCACCTGGCTAATTTATACTTCCGGATTTTTTTGGCCGCTTTATGCTTTCAGTCTGGTTTGTATGTACTGCACCGACCAATTGAGCTCGCAAGGCAAAACAGCCATTAACATTCTCTGATTGCAGGTAATGCCTTTGTTTTTGAAAAACAAAATCCTAAGTCGTAAAAAAATAAAGGCCTGTTCTTGAGTCAGGTTTTTCTCAATGCCCGCTGATCTGTTTACTTGGCGCTTAAGCATTTTTCAAGGTTGTGAGGAAAGTGCAGCAATTGTTAAAAAAGTCTCCGTAGTTAAAGTGATAAAAACCGTGTGACTCAAAGCTGTATCCTGTGATCTACGCATTGGCGAACATGCAAAGCTTATTGAATTCGCTCTCATAATGCAGGCCGAAAGACATGCTCCCGGTTAGACGTATGCTAACGCTGGCACCACTATAAAATACCAACGCATTAAATTAGCAGAATATACGAACGGGATCCTTCGCCTATTGCTTCTCGATAATCATCGCTGGCCGATGACCTTCGAAGGGATATTTTTCAGCGCTACTTAATGACGCTACATCGCGTCCCAAAATCGCAGATCAATGATGCATAGAGAACAACAGGCAGTGAATATCGGAACGGAGGCATTAGTCCATCTCAGGAATGGTTCTCTCTGACCGCTCTAGACGCGTCTCCCTGGTGACAGCCAACACTAAAACAAGCGTAAAAAATAGTGATGCGCCTTCTGTGCCTAGGTTGAGGCCGCCACTTGCCAGTGGTTTGGTAAGCCAGTCGCCAAACGTTGCGCCGAATGGTCGGGTCAAAACGAAGGCTAGCCAGAACAGCAATACCCCGGATGTTTTTGTGAAAAAGTGCAGCAGAGTAATTAACACGAGAGATCCGGTAAACAACGTAACACCAGCAGCAAAACCAAATTCCAATTGGTCGGTAACAAAGTCGCCGGCCGCTGTTCCCAGAGTATTTGCGATCAGGAACGCAAGCCAATAGAAGGTCTCAGAAGCGTTGTTGGTGATGCTTTCGACACTGATGGATTTCTCCCCGGCATACCAAAGCAACAGAATAACCAACAACAGTGTGATCAATAACACAGAACCAGAGGCATATCCCAGTCCCAACGTCCTGTCGATGTAATCGGAAATGGCCGTTCCGGCAATGGCAGTTGAGGTAAAAACCAGCCAATAGGTTACGGGTTCGTATCTTCTCATGGCAAGCTTGACGCCAAGTAGGATTACGAAGAGACCCATGAACAGGAGGATTGTCGTGCCATAACCCAAGCCATAGGTCATGGAGAACATGTCTGCTCCGGTTTCGCCCAGAGTGGTAGATGCGATTTTGATCACCCAGTACAAAAGGATGATATGTGGAACCCGGTTTATTAGTTTTGTTGTCGTATTGTTATTCATAGAATGTCCATTGACTGGTTTGTGTTGTTCCACTGTTACCTTTTTTCGCCTGCCATAATTGCGCAATCTGATGGCACGACGAGTAAGGTCAGCAACGTATTGAGCGCCCGTTAACATGATGTAACCGATTTTCACCGGTTGTATATATGCGACTTCTCTCAGGCATCAACAACATGTAAAGCCACATTAATTCATAACAGCTTAAGCAAAAACGCACTTCATTTTCCCTTACCATTTCGTAATGTTCAGGAAAGCTTCCGGCAAGGTCTATCCAGCTATTCTCACTCCAACGTCCAGCGTGACGCTAACCAACTTACGATTAGGAGATAGATCATGAAATCGGTAAAAAAAACCCTTATTGCCATTACCGTCAGCGGCGTGTTGACTGGTGGCGCAATGGCAGCCTTTGCCGACACTACCAAAGACAAACCCTTCGAGGGCGTCGTTGTAGAAGAGGTCATCAACATAGAGCAGATTCCTAAGGTGGTGCAAAGCGGCTCCATTAAAATCAAGGATGACAGTGAGCCCGCCATGGCTGCCCAGACCAAGATAGATATTGAACAGGCCAGCAAGATCGCCCGCACTGCTCTGCCCGGCAAGGTCATCAGTGGCAAGCTGGACGACGAGAATGGCTACCTGATCTGGCAGGTCGCAGTTGTCAGTAACAAAGGAAAGGAGATGCAACTGATGATCGACGCCGGCAACGGCCGTCTATTGGCGATGGAAGCAGGGAAGGAATGCACAGACCACGATGCCGAACACGGGGAGCACAAGCACAGTAGCTGGAAGTTCTGGGAAGACAATGACGAACAGGGGGGCCACGAAGACCGTGATTGATGTAACACAGACCGTCACGGCAGCTTTGATCAATTAAAAATGAAAGACGCTCATGAATCAGATGACAAATTCAAACGCACGGGATCTATTGATCAAGGTCCCGGCCATCATTACCATTTACTTCTGGATCGTCAAAATCCTTGCCACCACTGTCGGTGAAACCGGTGCGGATTTTCTGATCTTCAATCTGCATTTTGGTCTAATGGCCACCTCGCTGCTGATGAGCGGGGTATTGGCAGCTGTTCTCACGGCTCAGGTGCGATCCAGGCACTATATCCCCTGGCTGTATTGGTTGACGGTGGTGCTGGTCAGTGTCGTCGGTACTTTAATTACCGATAACCTGACGGACAACTTCAACGTACCGCTGGAGGTCACCAGCCTGGTGTTCGGTATCGCGATGGTGGCGACATTTGTGCTCTGGTACAAGAGCGAAGGCACGCTATCCATTCACAGCATCCATACCATCAGGCGCGAGCTGCTTTACTGGGCAGCTATTCTGTTTACCTTTGCGCTCGGCACGGCGGCTGGCGATCTGCTGGCGGAATCCCAGGGCATGGGTTACGCCCCCTCGGCATTGATCTTCGGTGGAGTCATCGCGGCGGTCACGATGGGTTTCTATGCCTTCCGGCTCAACGGCGTTCTGGCCTTCTGGTTGGCCTATATCCTGACGCGCCCTTTGGGCGCCTCCTTCGGTGACTACTTGTCGCAGCCCGTCACTGATGGTGGTCTGGGTCTGGGGACGGTGGGCACCAGTGCGATCTTTCTGATTGGCATCCTGGGCCTGGTCAGTTTTCTCTCTCTCAGTCGGGTCGATGCGCCGGTACTAGTGGAAGATGTTTCACCTAACCCTGATAACGCGCAGTAATGCACAACAAGGATGAAATCATGTTAATCGACGCCAATCATCTTGCCCTCACGCTGCAAGGACAGCGCATCCTCTCAGACACCAGTCTGCACCTGTGGCGAGGGGATATCTACGGCCTGCTTGGCCCCAACGGCGCGGGCAAGAGCACCACCATCGCCCTTTTGCTCGGACTGTATCCTGCCGACAGCGGCAAGCTGCGACTGTTTGATTCAACCGAGGCCGATCCTGTGGCGCTAAGGCGCCGCATCGGCGTGATGCCTGAACACGCCGGCTTTTACGACTGGATGAGCGCCAACGACTACCTGGTCTGGCATGCCGGTTTTTATGGCGGTTTGCAACAGTCGGTGGCTGAATTGTTGGAACAGGTGGGCTTGGCTGACACCGGCCATAAGCCGATCAGCCAGTTCTCGCGCGGCATGACCCAACGTCTGGCACTGGCGCGTGCCCTGGTGCACGATCCGGAATTACTGATTCTTGACGAGCCCACCAATGGACTGGATCCGCGCGGTCGTCGTGAAGTGCATGACCTGCTGCTGCAATTAGCGAAAGAACGCCAGGTCGGCATCCTGCTTTGTACCCACTTGCTGGACGATGTGGAACGGCTGTGCAGCACCATTGGCATCATCGATCAAGGACGGACGGTGATCGAGGGCACCCTCGCCGAACTGCTGGGCAGCGACGCTGCCGTTCTACGTTACCGCTTGCGTATGAGCCAAGTACCGGAGGCGAAAACGCTGCCCAAGGAGGTAAAGCTGGTACGCCAGGAGGGTGGTTGGTGGCACGTCGAGGTCGCTGCAGCGGCATTGCCGAAGCTGCCGGGACTCTGGCAGCAGTTGACCAGCCTGGGTTGGACCTACACCGAGATTCACGCCGAAGGCGGTGGTCTGGAGGAACTCTATCTGCATCTCACCACGCACCCGGAAAGGGTCGACCAGGAGCAAGCCGTATGAACGCCACTACCCTCATCGCCCGTCACGAACGCGCCGCCCTGTTGCGCAATCAGCGCGGTCTGGGCTGGCTGCTGGCCTTCAGCGCCGTGCTCTCCGCCTTTGCTCTGCTGTTGATCAGCAATCAGGAGTTAAGTCTGCTCGACAACGCCCAGGTGGTGTACATGATGTGCGGTACCGTCACCGCTGCGGGCGCGGTGATCGCGGTTATCCTAGGCGCGGATTCGTTTGCCGGCGAACGCGAGCGCGGCACCTTGGTGGCGCTACTCACTGCGCCGATCTCCACCGCACAACTGCTCAACGGCAAGGCGCTGGGACTACTCAGCGCCTGGGGAGTGATGTTCGTGCTGGCGCTGCCTTACCTGTGGGCGGTGGGCGCCGGCGGGCAAAATCTGATGCAGGCCATCGTTTATCTGGCCCTGTTCGGTACGCCGGTTGTGCTTGGCTTCGGTTATCTCGCGATGGCCCTCTCGGCCCGCAGCGGCAATGTGCTAACTGCTCTGTTGACCAGCTTGATCGTCCTGCTGTTCGCCGCCAGCCCACTGTTAATTGGCCCCGGTCTGCGCAACAGTGCCATCGGCAAATTCTTCGACGCGGTCAATCCATTCTCTGGCGCACTCAACACCTTTGATGCGGTGATCATCGATAGCGACCCGTTCATGACACAACTTCCCCATCTGGCATTGGTGCTGGCCTGGCTCGCCCTCACCTTCCTGCTGGCACGCATGACCGCACGCCGGCCCCGTTTCCGCTAATTAGGAGCATGCGCATGAAAACCCTCAAACCATTTCTGATCGCCGTCATGCTCGTGTTGGGGCTGGGGCTGGGGCTGGGTCTGGGCACAGGTATAGCCCAGGCCGCCGATGTCAACATCGAGCTGCAACCCGACAAGACCAACCCGCTCACTCCGACCATGGGCGACTGGATGCACTTTCACAGCGTGATCAGCAACACCAGCCAGCACCCCATTGAGGGCCTCGTGGCCTGGATCAGCCTGGTGGAGGTGACTGCGGGACATGAGCAACCCATGGACCTGGAGGACTGGAGCGCGCACAAGGCGGTGACGGGCACTACCCTGGCGCCGGGCACGCCCCTGAGCACCGACTGGCCTATGCGCCTGATTCAAAGTGGTGACTATCGCGTGGTGATCAGTGTCACCGACCGCAAAGAACAAACCGTCTACACCAGCCCGACCCTGCAGTTTCATGTGGCACGCAAGCTGGTCGTTGAATCCAGTCGCATCCTGCCGGTCGCCCTCGGTCTGCCATTACTGCTTGGCGGAATGATGGGCTATCGCGGTTGGCGTCAGCATCGTCATGCCTGATGATCAACATCTCCACAGGAGACACTAAGATGAAGGTATATCACACAAGATTTGGCTGGCCGGAAAAACTGGTATTTGGATTACTGACCACGCTGTTATGCATCGTCGCTTTCTTCACTAGCCTGCTGATACTGGCTGCGGGCGGGGCACTGCTGACCATGGCCGCGATCAAATTCCGGTGGCGGCAACATCAACAGCGCACTAACTTCATCGAGGCGGAGTACCAGGTATTGAGTGAGAAATGATATCCACCTTGCTGACACGTCACCAGGTACGAATCCGAGACAGACTTTAGCCTGCGGACACTTCTTTAAAAGACGTGCCAAAGGGTAGGCGCGCCACAGAGATCCAACCGGTACAATAACGTCATGCATATTCTGCTGATAGAAGACGACACCATCGCCGCCGCCTACCTGGTCAAAGGGCTGTCTGAAAGTGGTTATGTAGTGGATCATGCCGCTGACGGTGAAGAAGGTCTGCATATGGCGTTGCACGGTGACTACGATGTTTTGGTGATCGACCGCATGCTGCCAAAACGTGATGGTCTGTCGATCATTCGCATGCTGCGTGCCGATAATAAAGGCACGCCGGTACTGGTGCTCAGTGGCCTTGGCGACGTGGATGATCGCATCGAAGGACTGCGTGCCGGTGGTGACGATTATCTGGTCAAGCCCTATGCTTTCGGCGAATTGCTGGCACGCCTTGAAGCGCTGACCCGTCGAGTCACCGAGGGCAAGCCGACAACTCTGCTTAAGGTGGGGGAGCTGGAGTTGGATCTGATGACTCATAAGGTGCGCCGGTCTGGTCGGGAGATTCGATTGCAACCCAAAGAGTTACAGTTGCTTCAGTATCTGATGCAGCATGTTGACCAGACAGTGACACGCACGATGTTATTGGAGCAGGTCTGGGATTTCCATTTCGACCCCGAGACCAATGTCATCGATACGCAGATTTCACGGCTGCGCAGTAAGATCGACAAAGGATTCGAAGATCCGTTGTTGCACACCATCCGTGGCCGGGGGTATCGCCTGAGTGAATCCACGTAGATTACTGCACACTACCGCCATTCGTCTGGCGTTGCGTTATGCGCTGTTTTATATGCTACTGACCAGCTTCGGGCTCGGTGTATTGTATTGGGCAACCAGCCGTTATGTGGATGCCCAGCTCGCGGCGGGGCTGGAGAACGAGCTGATGACCCTTCGCCAAATCGACCGGCAAGAGGGACGTAGCAGGCTGCAGCAAATTCTCAACAACCGCTCCGACATCGACTCAGAGAACCGCCGCTATCTGTTACTGATTGCGCCAGATGGAACCAAACTCGCAGGTGATCTGAATGCCTGGCCGTCACAACTTTATCCCGATCAACGGGTCCGTAACATCTGGATAGAAGATGAACTGATTCCGCATCACGTAAAAGATCGCGACGGTTACTGGCCGATGATTGCAACAATGCTGCCAGATGGCAGTCGTCTGTTGGTCGCGCAGAGTGTGCAACAGGCCGAAGACCTGCAGGAATTTGTATTGAGTGCCATGGCGACGTTGCTAGTGGTCATTATCGGACTCACCCTGATCTTAGGTTGGCGCATGGGGCAACAGATGGTGGAGCGGATGGAAATAATCAACAACACCACTCGACGTATTCTCAGCGGCGATCTGAGCAGCCGCGTTGCCAGTAGCGGACACGACGATGAATTCGACGAATTGGCCACACACCTTAATCAGATGCTCGCGCACATTGAGCGCTTGATTAACGGTATGCAGGAAGTGACGGATAATGTCGCTCATGACCTGCGACGTCCCCTCACTCGTCTGCGAAACCGTCTGGAGATTACTTTGCTTGAGGCTCGAGACGAACAGGACTATCGACAAACACTGGAACAGGCCGTTGCCGATACCGAAGAGATGATCAAAACATTCAATGCATTACTGGAGATCGCTCAAGCCGAATCAGGAACTTACCGGGGTGAGTGGGAAGAAATTGACTTTAGTCAGCTCGTCCGCGATGTCGGCGAACTCTATCAGGGCACCGCCGATAACAACGGTCAAAAGTTGGATATCAATATCGACTCCGATATTCACCTCCGTGGCAGTCGCCACCTTTTGGCCCAAAGCATCAGCAACATCCTGGAAAATGCGCTCAAATATTCAGGCAGCCAGAGCGAGATCGTGCTGAGTCTGACCACCCATAAAGACCAGCCGTTACTCGTGGTGAGCGATACCGGTCCCGGCATTCCTCCCTCTGAACACCACCACGTATTGCAGCGTTTTGTTCGCCTGGATAGCGCCAGGAGCACCTCCGGCAATGGCCTTGGGCTGAGCCTTGTCTCTGCTGTCGCAGAGCTTCACGGTGCAAGTTTGGCGCTTAAGGATAACTCTCCCGGATTGCGCGTCGAAATCGCATTCGCTGCGGACACCTCAGCTGAAGATAAATAGGATATCGCAAGAAAATAGAGCAGCACTCCTGATTACATAATCGCTACACATCGATCGCCGAACCGATCAGGGAAAAGTAAAATACGGGTGCGCGCAATGGCTGCGATTAAGACGCACGCGGTGAAAATAGTGAAAAGAAAAGATCTGCCCATAGCACGAGGAAAACGAGAAGAGGAAAGAACAGGTCTGACAGATGCTCTCGATCAATAGCCGGTTGACAGCAAAAAATGGTCGGTGCAAATTAATTCAACGCATTCGGCCAAAATTGGATAATAAAAAAATGAACAAACTGTTACAAATAAAAAATTCGTTCAAACAATAATTTATAAGCAAAAAACTGTTACAAGGAGCATATAAACGATGAGTGATCGAAAAATAATTCGTGTGCGGGATGTTATGAAAACAGAATTCGACACGGTGGACGGGCTGACCTCTGTATCCGAAGCCCTGCAAAGGATGAAACATGTCGAAACCAAGTGTGTACTGGTGAACAAACGTCATGAAGATGATGCCTTTGGTATCGTGTTGTTGTCCGATGTGGCGCGGCAAGTGTTGGCCAAAGATCGTGCGCCGGAGCGGGTTAATGTGTATGAAATTATGAGTAAGCCGGTGATGACGGTGTCGGCGGAAATGGATATTCGTTATTGCGCGCGATTGTTTGAGCAATTTGGCCTGTCACGCGCGCCGGTGGAAGAGGCTGGCGAAATCATCGGCATTGTAAGTCTTACGGATATGGTGTTGAACGGCCTGTGTCAAAATCTCTGAGTGGCCTTAAATTTTCTGGGAAATGGTCGATAGTTGTACAAAGAATGGCTTTTTTATGCCACTGAGTTACTAACGATGACTAGGTACAAGATG